>CAMQBP010000054.1 GCA_946999025.1 uncultured Prevotella sp.
CTTGGCTGTTACGTCCAGCGGCTCCATGCCTACATAGGTAATGCGCAGTGTTCGTCTGCCTTGCGGCATCGTTAGTTTAAACTTACCATCGATGTCCGTGATAGTTCCCGTTCCGGAGCCAACAACTTGGATGGTGGCACCCACGACGGGTTGTCCATCCTCTTTTGAAATAATGGTTCCTGATACGTCTGTTTGTGAAAATGCCGTTCCCATCAGTAAGAATAGGAAACACATCGTCAAGAATAGTCGTCTTCTCATATTTATAGAATTAGGTTAGTAAAATAGTCTTGTTCACTCGTACTGCGCACGTACCTGCTTATCTTCCCTTGTCAGTTGCCAAGAGTGGTTTTGTCTTTACGCTTTTCAGGGGTTGTTAGCGGTAGGTTGTAGATAGTGGTAGGTAGTTAACCGCTGCAAATATATCAATTCTCTCAAAGGCAACAAAAAAAATTAAGAAAAATATTCATGCAACTTGTGCCTTGTCATTTTCGCCCATCGAGCAATTCATCAATGACAATTGTTATAATCGGTCACCTTTATTTTTATTTGGTGCGCATTGGTGACGATTTGACATTCTTCTACCTATTTTCAATGCAATGCGTAAAAAGCGTTATTTTCAAAAAAAAATGTTGGATGACGTTCTTTCTGTGCTTCAATGTGTGGCAACGATGGTGAGACAGGCGCTTTTTAGAGATATAGAACTGTGAGGAAGTGGGTGCCTCGCCATGCTGTCGCTTCCTCTGGGTGCGTCTTCTTGGGTGGATGGTCAGCTCGATGTATGTGCGGGTGAAATGGCGGCCACGTCGAATGTTTTCAACAGAATCCATGGCCGATTCATCTTTATTTCCTATTTTTGCAAGGTACAATATAAATATATAAGGTATGGAAATTATAGCAATCCTGGTGTTTATAGTCATTGCCCTCCTGGGCTGGGGGTGTGGTGTGCTGCACGACAAATGGTTCGACTACTGCCCAACAGCTGATGAGGAGGGTGCTTTTAGCAGCGCTTCACACACCTCGGATGGCGAGCTGAGCCTGAGGGATATTCTAAAGACCAACAGCATTAAAGGCTTTCAGGCCATCTGATAGCTCGCCTTTTTTGAAGAGGTTGGTTTTCGCTGTTGTTCGTCTTTTAAATACATTGATAATAAATGCGTTAACTACTCTCTTCCAATAGCATTGACTTTGGGCGTTAAACGCAATGACTTTGAACGCCAAAGTCAATGCGTTTGTGGGGCAAAGGCATTGAGTTTGTAAACGAGGGTGCAGCCTATTGGATTCCAGTAGGTAGTGAGGTCTTTCTGAATAGGGTTTTCCCTATCGCCTTATCGGGTAAATCCCTGTCGTTTGAAAGAGCTGTTTGCTATATTTGTAGTGCTGGAAAACGGGCGTGAAGATATTGTTCGGGTTATGTACTGGCGTTGAGCTGAGGTCTGTTGGGTATGCTTGACAGACGAAAATTCGGATTTATAAATACAAGAAACATGAGAAGAGGTTTGGTTACAGCAGTTTGTGCCACGGTGCTGTTGAGTAGCTGCGGCACTTATACGGGTAGCGGTGCTTATACGGGTAGCACCCTTGGATCTATATTGGGAAGTGCCATAGGCGGAATCAGTCATGGCGCCCGTGGCAGTGATATCGGCACAATTGTCGGCATGGCGGGTGGTGCCATCGTGGGTGGTGCCATCGGTGCGAATGCCGACAAGAAGCGTCAAGCCGATTTGGAACAATATCAACGCGACAAGGAGGAACGGGCTTATCAGCGTAAGCAGCGCCGACAGCGACAAAATGAACAGCGCGACGACCGCAGCTCTAATTACGAGCAGCAGGGCAAGGCGAACAGTGGGTTCGATGAAACGAATAGCGGTGACGACCGCTTGTACGATTTCGAGGGCAGTGATTACACGGGTGATTACAGTGCACAGCAGCCTACCACGCATCTACCTGGGTCGTCAAGTGTGGAAAAATTGGCTAAGGGACTCAGCTATACACCGGCCATCGAGATTCGTAACGCTCGTTTTGTAGACGACAATCAAGACAATGTCATTTCGCGTGGTGAAATCTGTAAGGTGATTTTTGAAGTGTACAACCGTGGCACTCAGACCTTGTACGACATCCAACCCACGGTGGTAGAGATGTCGGGCAATAGGCATCTGTCTATTTCACCCAGTCTGCATGTGGAGAAAGTAGAACCGGGTGCAGGCATTCGGTATACGGCTGTGGTTTGTGCCAACAATAAGTTGAAAGAGGGAACGGTCAAGATTTGTGCGTCTGTCGTGCAAGGAAACAAAGCCATTTCGAAGGTTTGCGAGTTTAATATTCCGACGAAGAAATAATCGATAGCAAGTGGTCTATCGCGCCATAGCTGCTCTCTTCCAGTTGGACAACATACATAAATTAGCCCGATGTGGGCCAAGTAAATGCTGGGCAACAATTGTTGTTCGGCATTTTTAATGAGGGTAGGAAGCCGCACTAACGGCCTCGTTTGTGATGAAAGTGATAACCAACGCCCAACATGAGGTGATTGGGTGTTTTGAAGTCGTATAGGCTATAGCCGATATTGAGGAAAACAGAATGTGCTACATCTACCTTCAGGGCTAATGTTTGATACCATCCTTTGAGCTCAGCGTGTGCGTTGATGATATTCTTTCCCATGCCCGCATCGATGGTGAAATAAGGCATTACAAACTCAGCCCTGGCAGAAAGTCCGAGAGACATTTGTCGGATGGCAGACGGACTCACAACATGATCCAGGTCGTTATGCGATTCGCCACCGGCCACGATGTAGTCTTCAATGTACAGGTTCGAGCTGCTGTCGTACACGCCATCCAGTGAAATGCCGGCATTGAACCAGTGGTTCAGGTTATAGAGTGGGGTGAAGTTGAAGCCTATCACGCCGTATCTGTCTGGCAAAGCCACGGGATTACCATCCAAATAGATGCCCTGTTTGCGCCAAGCACCATAAACCAAGAGGTCGTAGCTGATGTGCTTGTTGAACGGCGGAATGGCTCTTTTTGGAATCAGTTTGTCATTTTCACGATTCAGGTAGTAGGCCAGACTGACGCGTCCGCCTATAATGTTGAGCCCGGCATTGGGTATTGAGGTGTTACCATTGGAGTAGTGGGAAAGCGAAATGCCTGTGTTTAAGTCCAGATGGTTGGAGAGTCGCCACCTCAGATAGAAGTCGGCATCGATATAGGCGGTCACTTTCGATCCGATAACTTTATTCTGTGGGTTGGTTTCCTGATTGTACGGATGCCAATTGAAGGTAAGCCCCAGGTTCCATTCATAGTTGAGTGACAGGCTGGAGGTGAATCTCTTGATGGGCGCACCCTGAAAGATAAAAGCCGACAGTGGGTTCCCTAATTGTGGATTCAGGTTGTGGTAAGCCAAACCAATGCCTTGGTAAGCATCCTTATACGTCTGGGCTTGCACACTGGTCTGTGGCATCTGAAAGGCATATTTCAGGCGAGTGGTGAAGGCATGGTTCATCGTTCGTCGCTCATCGTTAGCCCCTTTGAGGTACGGGTTGGTGTGCAAAATGGTCGATGGCACAACGTCCCATTCCAATCGGTGAATGGTCTTCTGCGGCACTTGCAAGGTGTCAGCATCTTCTGCATGAACATTGTTGGCAAAAAGAGCAATCCATAGAATGCTCAATGAAAGCCTTGTTCCTGTCTGAAAAGTAGTTTTCATGATGCGATGATGATTACAGCAACAAAAGTAATGAAAATGATTGGTTGTGGCAATAGAATGGAATTAAAAATCAATCTGCCGTAGCCAATGCCGACATGAACGGAGGGTAGGGTGTTAATAGCTTTGCTGAGGGCTTTGTGTGGCGTGTTAAATAATGCTAACTAAGAGCATAAATGACGAAAAATAGTTGGAGGATATGCTTTTTGATAGGTATATTTGTGATATCAAAATAATATCAATAATCATCAAAATTATGGAAAACAAAGAGTTTACTTTTAAGGGAATGAAGGTCAACGGATTCGTCATGTTGTTCGTGTTTTTAGCCATTTTCGCCTTGGGCGTGTTCCTCATTGTGGCTGGTGTTGACTCTTCGGATGGGCTCATCGGGGCAGGTGTGAGTGTTTGTGTCACAGACTTGATCTTGTTGATGGGCTTTGTGCAGATAGAACCCAATGAAGCTCGGGTGATGATGTTCTTCGGAAAGTATCGCGGAACCTTCTCTGAGGTGGGCTTTTATTGGGTCAATCCGTTTATCAATACGAAGGAATTGTCTCTTCGTGCCAGAAACCTGAACGCCGAACCCATCAAGGTAAACGATAAAATTGGCAACCCTGTGATGATTGGGTTAGTGCTGGTTTGGAAGCTAAAGGATACGTATAAGGCGATGTTCGAAATCGATTCGCAGACCATGGCGCAAGGTCTTGGCATCTCTGTGGGTAAGGATGTGAGCAGCATCATGCGGGCTTTCGAGAACTTTGTGATGATACAGAGCGAGGCTGCCCTACGACAAGTTGCTGGTCAGTATGCTTATGATAACAACGAATCCAACCAAGAAGAACTGACCTTGCGTGGTGGTGATGAGTCTATTAACAAGGAGTTGGAAATGAAGTTGGCCGAAAGATTGGAGATGGCCGGTATCGAAATCGTTGAGGCTCGTATCAATTATCTGGCTTATGCGCCCGAGATTGCAGCCGTGATGCTGCGCCGTCAGCAGGCATCTGCCGTCATCATGGCCCGCGAGAAGATTGTAGAAGGAGCGGTGTCGATGGTGAAAATGGCCATAGACAGGCTTTCCAGTGATGGCGTTATCGATCTTGATGACGACAAGAAGGCTGCGATGGTCAGCAATTTGATGGTTGTTCTCTGTGGTGATGATACGGCTCAACCTGTTGTCAACACGGGTACGTTGAACATGTAAGGCGAATGGCAAAGAAAGAAAACAAGAATAAAAGTTTCATTCTGCGCATTGATTCAGACACAATGGATGCGGTAGAGAAATGGGCTGCCGACGAGTTTCGGTCTATTAACGGCCAACTGCAATGGATTATCAGTGAGGCTTTACGCAAGAATGGGCGACTCAAAAAACGAAAAATGCAGGTGGTGAAGGAAGATAAGCCAGATGAAAACGCTGAAGAGCCGTCCGCCTAGGCTTCCTGTGTCTTTGTGGATGGATGAATGTTCGTATCTTCGTTCATAATCCGTAACATGGAAAAAACAATCAAGCGCATGGGGAGGCTCATACGCAATGGCTGATTCGAGAAAATAAACATGCCGAAGAAGGAAAAACCTTCTTCGGCATGTTGGTTTAAATGCGCTTGTGTCGTATGCTTTACTTCTTCAGCTTCAGGTCGGTATTGGTACCTTCTCCTGCTTCTTCAAACTTGTTGGATACCAGACGCAGTGTCTGATCGTCCAACTGTAGGAAGGTCACTGAATCCATTTTTTCTGACTGTACGCGTACATAATTCTTGCCGTTGTTCTCAATCAGTCTGGCCACACCAGTGGTGCGAGCCATGGTTTGTTTACCCTTCGGGGTAACAGCAACCTGCTCGTAAGCAAACTCCTTGATGCTGTCTCCGTAGATTGAAAGACTGTACTGGTACGTGCCATCAGCGGCAGGACCTTCACCTTCGTAAACCAGTGTGTCGGCTACAACCGTAGTGTCGGCTGCCAAAGAATCTGTACCTTCTGCATTGGCTGCTTTCTTACCATTTTGCTGACACGCAGCGAACATAGCTGCAGCAGCGAACATAAATACTAACTTTTTCATATTTCCGTTTGTTTATAGAATGATACAAAGATAACTCTTTTTTTGCATTTATATTGCAGCTGCGTGTGGTAATATTTGTAAAAAATGATAAGCCACCCAACCATACCGGCAAAAATGCGTATCTTTGCCGATGAAACTAAGCATAGGAGAGGCAAAAAATGGGAATCAACGTAGCTGATGTTAAGGGCAAACGAATCGCTGTGCTGCTTTCGGGCGGTGTAGACAGCTCGGTCGTGGTGTACGAATTGGCGCAAATGGGACTGCATCCCGATTGTTTTTATATCAAGATAGGCCCCGAGGAAGCCGAAGAGTGGGACTGCTCGTCGGAAGAAGACTTAGAGATGGCCACCGCAGTGGCTGCGAAATACGGTTGCAGGTTGCAGGTTGTTGATTGTCACAAGGAGTATTGGAGCGAGGTAACAAAGTACACCATGGAGAAAGTAAAGGCGGGTTACACGCCCAATCCCGACGTGATGTGCAACCGACTCATCAAGTTTGGCGCGTTTGATGCAAAGGTTGGTCATCAATATGACTTGATTGCGACGGGTCACTATGCGCAAACCGAGGTGATTGATGGTAAGAAGTGGCTCGTTACCAGTCCTGATCCCGTGAAAGATCAGACCGACTTTTTGGCCCAGATATACGACTGGCAGCTCAAGAAGGCCTTGTTTCCCATTGGGCATTATCAAAAGAATGAGGTACGCGAGATTGCCGAGCGCGAGCATCTTGTCAATGCCAAACGCAGAGATAGTCAGGGCATTTGTTTCCTGGGACAGATTGATTACAACGAATATTTGCGCCGCTATCTGGGCGAAAAGCATGGCGACGTGATTGAATTAGAAACGGGTAAGAAGATTGGCGAGCACCGCGGACTGTGGTTTCACACCATCGGTCAGCGTCACGGACTGGGCTTTGGAGGCGGTCCTTGGTTTGTGGTGAAGAAGGATGTTCAGGCCAACGTGCTCTATGTCAGTAGGGGATACGACCCGAAGACGGCCTATCAGTCGGACTTTAAGGTACACGATTTCCATTTCCTCACCGAGCCTTTGGATATGGAGCACGTTACGTTCAAAATCAGACATACGCCCGAATATCATCCGGCAGCCATAGAAAAAACGGCCGAAGGCAGCTATACCGTTCATGCTGCACAGCCCATTCACGGCGTGGCACCTGGACAATTCTGCGTGGTCTACGATGAACAGCACCATCGTTGCATCGGTTCTGCCGAAATCACCGTGTAGCGTTAAACAGCCGTTATTTTTTCCTCGTGGCACCAGGCCTTTTGCTCTTCCGCACCAATCACATTGAGTTTGGTGCCCAATAGCATTGAGTTTGGTGCCCAATAGCATTGACTTTGAGTGCCAATAGCATTGACTTTGAATACCAATGTGAATGTTATTGATTTACAGATAGTTAGATATTCATAGCTATGTGCTCTGAGTGAGTGGCGACATGAGGCGCAGGGCTGTTTCCATCAGCAGGTCGACATGCTTTCTTTGGCGTAAGCACGGCAACCGTTTTGATATACCACACGAAAGCAAACAACCTTTTTGTCAGGACGGATGATAGTGTTGGTGAAGGGGTACTCTGATGCAAATTTTTGTGAATATTACTCAACAAAACCAAGAGAATTACGACATATTTGTTGAATAAATATTCTGGTTGTGGTGACAAAATGTAAGCTAAAAACAAGAAAAGTAAGGCTTTTGTCGACTTATTCTTCCCTTTGCATTGCTTTTGCTACTTTCTTGGTGTGCTTCTTGCGTGTTTTGTTGAATTGTACTACCTTTGCACTTCATTTTAGTAAATAATTATTTTTAACGCAAGAGAGAAATTATGGAGAAAAGACTTGGGATGGTTATGGTCGGCCTGTTCCTATGCATAGGAATGGTCTTTGCCCAAACCAAAATTACTGGAACCGTAATCTCCGGTGAAGACGGTGAACCCATCATTGGCGCGTCGGTGCTGATCAAAGGGACTACCGTTGGCGGAACGGTCACTGACATTGATGGTCACTTCACCTTGAACACAGCTGAAGGCACTTCTATTGTCATCAGCTATGTGGGTATGGAGACCCAGACGCTGAAGGCGAAGAATGGAATGAAAGTGACGTTGAGACCCGATCAGAAGTTGGTCTTGGATGAAGTCGTTGTTACGGGTATGACCAGTACAGACAAAAGATTGTTTTCCGGAGCCGCTACGAAAATAGATGCCAAAGAAGCAAAAATTAGCGGTATGGCTGACATCAGCCGCTCGCTGGAGGGCCGTGCGGCCGGAGTCAGCGTGCAGAACGTATCAGGTACGTTTGGTACGGCGCCCAAAATTCGCGTGCGTGGTGCCACCTCTATTCACGGTAGTTCAAAGCCCTTGTGGGTGGTTGACGGCGTGATTATGGAGGACGTGGTGGATGTTTCGGCAGAAGATTTGTCATCGGGAGATGCCAATACGCTGATTTCATCGGCCATTGCCGGACTGAACTCTGACGATATTGAGAGCTTCCAGATATTGAAGGATGGCTCGGCCACCTCTATATATGGTGCGCGCGCCATGGCTGGTGTCATCGTCATCACCACCAAGAAGGGTAAGGCTGGACAGTCGCACATCAGTTATACGGGTGAGTACACCATGCGACTGAAACCTACTTATAGCACCTTCAACATCATGAACTCGCAAGACCAGATGTCTATTTACCGCGAGTTGGAGAAGAAGGGCTTCTTGAACTATGCCGAGACGGCCAATGCCATGAACAGTGGCGTGTATGGTAAGATGTACCAGATGCTGTCGGAGTACAACAAAAAGACCGGTCAGTTTGCACTGGCCAATACGGAGAAGGCAAAGAACGCCTATCTGCGTGCGGCCGAATTCCGCAACACCAACTGGTTCAAGGACTTGTTTTCAACAGCCATCATGCACAACCACTCGGTGAGTATCTCGGGCGGTACGGAGAAATCGCAATACTATGCTTCTCTTTCGGCCATGTTTGACCCAGGATGGACCAAGCAGAGTAAGGTGCAGCGATATACGGCCAACATCAACACCACTTACAACCTCAACAAGCATTTTGACATCAACTTGATTGGAAATGCCTCGTACCGTAAGCAACAGGCACCGGGAACGTTGAATTCGGATGTTGACTTGGTGACGGGAGAGGTGAAGCGCGACTTCGACATCAACCCATATTCCTATGCGTTGAACACCTCGCGTACGTTGGATCCAAACGAATATTACACCCGCAACTACGCACCATTTAACATCTTCCATGAGTTGGATAACAACTATATGGATTTGCAAGTATCCGATTTCCGTGTGCAGGCCAGCATCGACTACAGGCCTATTCAGAAATTAAAGATTACCCTGTTGGGGTCGGCGAAGAGTTCTTCCACTTCTCAGGAACATAATATTCTGGACGAATCGAACCAGGCCATGGCTTACCGCGCCATGCCTACGGCCGCTATTCGTGACAGGAACCCTTTTTTGTACAAGGATCCGGACAACGTCTATGCGCTGCCCATGTCCGTGTTGCCTTACGGTGGTATCTACGAACGTCGTGACAACAGGTTCTTTGGATGGGACACACGACTCTCTGCCAGCTACAACGACGTGTTCAACGATACGCATATCTTGAACCTCTACGGTGGTATGGAAACCAACTTGGTTGACCGTAAGTCTACTTGGTTCCGCGGTTGGGGTTTGCAGTACAGCCAAGGTGAGGTTCCACTGTATGCATACCAGGTATTTAAAAAAGGTCAGGAAGATGGTTCTGATTATTTTTCGATGGACAATAACCATATCCGCAGTGCGGCTTTCTTTGGTACGGGTACCTATTCTTATAAAGGACGCTACCAGTTGACGGGTACCGTTCGCTATGAGGGAACCAACTATTTAGGCAAGGCTACCAGTGCGCGGTGGATGCCTACATGGAACCTTTCGGGTGCATGGAACGCGCATGAGGAAAGCTGGTACGAAGGCTTGTTCAAGGATGTGTTGACACACAGTACGTTCCGTGTGAGCTATTCGTTGACTGGTGACCGCCCTGCTATCACCAATGCCCTGCCTATCTTCCGCAGTTCCAACCCATGGCGACCCTTCACCAACGTGCAGGAACCAGGATTGGATCAGGTGTTGGGTAATCCAGAGTTGACCTATGAGAAAAAGCACGAGCTGAACTTTGGTTTCGATTTGGGCTTCC
>CAMQBP010000055.1 GCA_946999025.1 uncultured Prevotella sp.
TTGTGTTGGGCTTGTTCCAAGACATCGAGGTTCTGCAAGACCAGCGTTTCAAGCAGTATATCGCCGACTGTGTAGAGCAAATGAGCCAGAAAGTTTCCGGCTCCCGCCCTGTTCGCCCGACAAGAAATGAGCGGTGACGTGCGCCGACCAGTCCTCTGTGGATTCCCAATCAGAGGATGGATCCCTTCCACGCTCCATTTTTCATTTAGAACATCTTTAAGTCCCTTCATCCCTCGGTTGTTGGATGTATGTTTCTCCTTGTCTTTAAAGCAGTTACAATAATATTGACTTTGCCCTCCAATAGCATTAACTTTGCCCTCCAATAGCATTCACTTTGCCCTGTAAAGTGCATGAGATTGAACCGGGAGCCTATTGCTACCCTAAAAAAATAGATAAAAAGGATGGTCACTGGTTTATGTTCCCCATTTGTAGATGCGACAAAAGACCCGGAAAATTGTCGCAAATGTTGCGACGTTATTGCGCATTTTAGGTTGAATTCACAACTTCAATGAAATATGTAAGTTCAATCACTACTGTCCACGAATCCTTTTTTTTATTTCTCAAAAGGTTACATGGATAGTAGTGATTGTGTTTATAGGATTTTCATGAGACGGTTTCTAAAATTTCATGAACCGTTGTTCATGCTTCTATTGGAGCATGCCCTATCGGGACTTGCATGCCCCACCCACCTGCTTTAACTGTACCGTTCTTACTCAATAAAATTAGGGTGTGAGGATAGGTTATTTTTATCTTTGTTCGCTAAAATATGTTAAAAAGCACAACTATTAACTCATTTTTATTTACTTTTCGCACAAATCTCCTATATTTGTAAATCGTTAGCCTGAAGGATGTGATATCACGGAATGTTTCGCTGAGTCAGATTTATGTTTACAGACTGAAATGTAAATCGGCAAGAGGAGAATGAAACCTGTATAAATATCTATCGCTAAGAGCTACTTTAATACTACGAAACAAACCATTAATAATAAACAATATGTTAAATTAGCGATTGAAAGGAGAAATTTTTATGGTTAAAAGACTTACAATGTTATTAGCCAGCCTATTCATCACCGTTGGTGTGGCGCTGGCACAGTCTCAAGTCTCGGGTACCGTTACCGACGAGAATGATCAGCCCATCGTGGGAGCGACCGTTCGGGTGGTAGACACCAAAACCGGAACGGTGACTGACAGTGATGGACGGTTCAGTTTGACTTTGCCCGCGGGCAAGAGAACTGTTACAGTCTCTTACTTAGGTATGCATACCGTAACCGTGACGGCCAGCAATGGCATGACGGTAAAGTTGTACTCCGAGGACAGGAAGATTGACGAGGTGGTGGTGACCGCGCTCGGTATCAAGCGACAAAAAAGAGATTTGGGATACTCCACGGAGAAAGTGGATTCCAAACTGCTGACAGAGGGAAAAACTGTGAATGTTGCCTCTGGTCTGCAAGGCAAGGTCGCAGGTTTGAACATCTCCACCCTGAACAGCGGCGTGTTCGAGAACGTGAAGATCAACATGCGTGGTATCCGTTCGTTGACGGGTAATAACAATCCCATGCTGTTGCTCGATGGCGTTCCTGTGGGCTTGGGCTACTTGTCATCCCTGAACCCTAACGACATTGACAACGTCAACATTCTGAAAGGTACGTCAGCCGCTGCCATCTATGGTCCTGACGCACGCAATGGCGTGATTGTCATAACCACGAAGCAAGGGGCCGAGGGCGGAGCTCCAAGAGTTACGTTCAGCTCTTCCATCCAGGCGTCGAACATATCTTTCTTCCCCAAATTCCAAGAGAAATTTGGTAGTGGTGGAGGAACGGCCTACGAGTTTATCCCCTACGAGAACGAGTCTTGGGGACCCGAGTACGACGGAAGCATGCGCCAGCTGGGTAAGCCAGACGAGAATGGCAACGTGATGAAATATCCCTATGCCCCGATCAAGAACAACCGCAAGGACTTCTTCAACACTGGTCTCACTTTCCAGAACGACCTGTCGTTGGCCATGAAAGATTTCTATATCAGTTTCCAGGATGCCCGCGTCAAGGGTATCGTGCCCGATGACTGGAATCAACGCACAGGGTTGCGTTTCAATGGGTCTCGCGAGTACAAGAACTTCAAGGTGAGCCTCGGCGCCAACTATATTCAGCAAAACTATGATGTGTACAGCTCTGGAGCCATGAACGACTATTACAATGGCCAAGACGTGGGCATGCATGCTGGCTTGATGGACCTGGTGTTTGCCACGCAGGCATGGGTTCCATTGACCAAATTCAAGACAGACGACCCATGGGGAAATTACAATACCTATTATTGTGATTTCTCGCTCAACCCTTATCAGGCTATCGAAACGTTCCGCGAGAAAGGCCGCAAGCATGATTTCATTGGAAACATCGATCTGAAATACAGCCCGTTCTCATGGATGGACCTGAACCTTCGAGTGGCTGTCACACATCGCAACATCGCATACAAACAAAAACAAAAGAACGTATCTCCATCCGAATACGCGGTCAACGAACGCGCCTTCAGGTTTATACCTCAGAGTGTGTCTGACCAAAACGAGCAGTACTATCGCCTCTCTACCGAGCCTTTCATAACCCTGCACAAGACCGTTGGCGACTTTAACCTTGGTGGTGTCTTGGGTACCTACATGCGAACCAGCCGCGAGGATTATCTCGGCGTGGCCGCCTCACCATTGAAGATACAAGGTCTTTACAACGTTTCCGGCCGTACCGGCGAGGTAGATCCTACCGAAAGATTGGTTCGTACACGTATGTTCTCCGTTTATGGAAGTGCCACTGTCACCTATAAGAATTTTGCAACACTGGAGGTAACGGGACGTAACGACAAGGTTTCAGTCTTGGCTCCCGGTCATAACAGCTATTTCTATCCGGGCGTGAACGCATCGGTCGTGCTCACAGATGCCATCCCAGCCATCAAGTCAGACTTCCTGAACTTCCTGAAACTGCGCGCATCGTGGAACAAGACCGGTAACGCCGACGTGGCAGCCTATCGCCTGAGCACTCCATTTGTGCAAGGCGGCGGCTTCCCATACGATGGCCTGCCAGGATACCAGACAGGTACAAGAAAGACCGACCCCAACCTCTCGCCAGAGTTCATCAACAGCACCGAGGTGGGATTTGAAACCTCTATGCTCAAGAATCGCATAACGCTCGACTTCACTTACTATAACCAGAAAAACACCGACCAGCTGATTTACATACGCACGTCGCGTGGTACTGGTTACACGTCTCGTCTGGTCAATGCCGCCTCTTTCCGCAATTACGGATTCGAGACGACCTTGAAGCTGACTCCATTGGTAAACTTCGGCGACGTGAACGTCAACCTGAACTTGAACTATGGATACAACAACAGCGAGGTGCTTAGCCTCTACGAGGGTATGGACAACTTCTTCCTCGGAGGTTACTTTATGGCTGGAGCGTATGCCGTGGTGGGCAAACCTGCGTTCATCTACAGCGCGAAAGACTACAAGCGCGACCCACAAGGACGCGTTGTCGTGGACAAAGAGACTGGCTTGCCACAGGTTCAGGAACAAAACAAATACTTTGGACGCACCATGCCCATCCATACCTTGGGCATCAACCCATCCATCCACTGGAAAGGTTTGACCGTCTCGGCCGTGTTCGAGTACAAGGGTGGCAACTACTCCTTCAACTATCAGGGCACGACAATGGCATGGGATGGACAGTCGCGTGTAACGGCCGCCAACAGCCGTCAACGCTTCGTGTTCCCGAATTCCGTTTACATTGACGGGCAGGATGCCAGTGGAAATCCCGTTTACGTGGCAAACACCAACCGCACCATCAATAGTAACTATTCTTACTTCCACGGTGACAATTATCGCAGCGTGGGAACGAACTTCTTGTTCAGCGCTAACACTTGGAGATGGCGCGAGTTGTCTATCACCTATTCGTTGCCTGCCGAATGGCTCAGGTTCCAAAATTATGTCAAGGGCGTCGATGTGGCGTTCACTGGACGCAATCTGATGCTATGGCTGCCCAAGAGCAACGAGTGGAGCGATCCCGACTTCAGCGTGTACAGTGACCAAAGCGCCGGAACTATTACTTCCGCTATCAATCCGCCCACACGCACGCTTGGCGGCAGTATCACCCTTACATTCTAACGATAAATATAGATAAAGATGAAAAAGATATATTTGCTTTTAATGTCTGTGTTCGTGCTTGGCCTGTCAGCTTGCATGGACCTCGACATCAATGATGATCCAAACAACGCGACAGGAGATGTAATGACCCCAGACTTGCAGTTGCCGTATATCGAGCACGCAATGGGAAGTTATATTAGCATATCGGGTGCCATAAGATGGTATAACCACTGGATGGGCTACTGGGCTCGTAGTGGTGGCTACGGTTCTAACGAAGACGTTGAGGGATATGCCATCACGTCGGAGTTCGGACAAGGCTCATGGTATGGCGGCTACAGCCTGCTCATTAACAACCATCTCATGGGCCAGAAAGCAGCATCGGCTGGGCTTGACGGCTACTTGGGAATATCCAAGATTATCAAGGCATGGGGTTTCTCGTACATGGTGGACCAATATGAGAAGATTCCTTACACAGAGGCATTCACCGAGAAATTAACCTTGAAGCTGGATGAGGGCAAGGACATTTACGACAGCTTGCTTGTGGAACTGGAAACAGCGGACAAACTGTTGGCAGGTACCGAAACCGGTAAAAACACTGAGTTGGCTAACTGTGACAAGGTTTTTGGAGGTAACATCGCCAAGTGGAGAAAATTTGGAAACACTGTGCGCCTTCGCTTGATCTTGCGCCTGGTCAACGTCAAGTCTGCCGCCGAGCTGAAGGGCATGGTCGACAAGATTGTCGCTAACGGTGCCGGATTCCTTGGTGCCGGTGAGTCCGCAGAGGTTAATCCGCATTACAAGAACGACAAAGACAAGCAGCAACCTTTCTATAGTGCTTATTACAAGGATGTCAATGGTAAACTGATAGACCAGTACAATCGTGCCAGCGAGTACTTCATGGCATTGTTGCAAGACCACAACGACCTTAGGTACACCGCTTTCTTCCGTCCCGTTGGTAACAAGGATGGAAATGATTACGTAGGGGTAAGGTTCGGAGAAGAGAACCAAGCTTACAAGGATGAGCATAATGCAAACAAGACTTCTGTAGTCGGTGGTCCTGGTTTGGCCAAGGACGTAAGTGCCGCACAGTGGATCTTGCCTTCGTTCGAGAGCTTGTTCCTTCAGGCTGAGGCCATACAGCGAGGCCTTTTGGCTGGAGACGCCAAAGCCATGTACGAGAAAGCCGTGACGGAGTCGTTCACCTGGCTGGAGGTAGGACGTTATGAAAAGCCTTCCGCACGTACCGGAGAGTTGCCAGACTGGCAGAAAACATCGCTCGGCCCCATTCTCGAGAAATATCTGCACAATCCTGACTTCACATTTGCCAACTGGGATAAGAATGAGAATAAGCTCAACCTCATTTTGATGCAAAAGTATATCGCCATGTGTGGTGTAAACAGTTTGGAAGTGTATTGTGACTATCGTCGCAATAACTATCCTGACATTCCTTTGTCAGTACACTCAGCACGCGGAAACAATGTCATTCCAAAACGCTTGGTTTACCCAAGCTCTGAATACTCCGCTAATAAAGAAAACACGCCGACGGTAAATCCTCAAACCGACAAGGTGTTCTGGGCTAAGTAGAATATTAACCATTCAAAGACTTGAATTATGAAGAAAAATATATTAATATTGGGTGCGTTGCTCCTCTCGATGTCTTTAACTTCGTGTTTAAACGATGACCCTGTAGACAACTTAGAGTATGGCATCAGAATACAAGACCTCGAGACACAGAAGATATTGGAGTTTGCTGGCATGTCTCACAAAAAGACAGTCGCAGTTCTCCCAGAAGGGGCTACATCTACGGTAAAATTGGGAACCCTTAATCTGGCGGCCAAAGACGTGGCACAAGAGGATATTCCCGTCAAGTTTAAAATAAGCCATGATGGCATTGGTGGAGACAAATTCCCATTGGGTTCCATCCAGGTGCAGGACGTGGTTATCAAGAAAGGCGAGCGCAAAGCAGACATTATGGCCACGATTACCAATGCCGCGCTTACCGCTGCGGGTGCCTCTGTCTCTCTTGCCATAGAGGGCGTTCCGGCAGGATACGTTATTAGTGGCAACTTCGGGACGTATCGCTACAACATCAAGATTAGGAGCGCGTTCGAGGGTAAGTATGTGTACAATTGCTTAACATTGGGTCCATGGCCCCAGTATATGCAATATGTAGATAATGGATCCACCATCACCTTGGCTACAGAAAGTCCAAATGAGGTATGGTGCGCACCATTCACGGGTTTGTTCAATGATATCACTAAAGCCATTTATGAGTTTGAGCCGGGTACGAACAAAATCGTTAAGGTTAAGATTCCGGAAATACCTAAATGGAAATTAGAAGTGGAGAACTCCACGTACGACGCTTCTACCAAGACCACTTACGTAAAGTGGACTATAAATGGAAAAAAAGTTATCGAGGAAACGTTCAAGCGCGTAGAGTAAAACTTGTGATGCGTCATTCATCTTGAATGATGTTCCCAGAACTAAAAGAGGGTGTATCATAATTCGTCATTATGATGCACCTTCTTTTGGCATTTACTGTCGAGGCCCTGGTGTCACAGGCAAGACACCAAGCCGCAGAGGTAACTTTTTTCTAAGCAAACATCCGTTATGTCGATAATATTTGTTATTTTTGCAACTGCAAGCTTGATGGATGCCAATGGGTTCCCACATCTTTTAACATCGGTGTCCAGCGGAGGTTGAAGGCATGTTGATGCCGCTTTCATGACACAAATCAAAATATAAATAACAACATCATGGATTTATTACAGCAAATTGTTGAGCGAGCAAAAGCCGACAAACAACGTATTGTGCTCCCCGAAGCATTGGAGGAGCGAACGCTACGTGCCGCTGACCGTGTATTGGCCGACGACATTGCAGACATTATCTTGATTGGTAACCCAACGGAGATTCACAAAATGGCAGAAGCGCGAGCGCTGACGAATATTGACAAGGCTACTATCATTGACCCTGAAAACAATCCCAAGAGTGAAGAATATGCTACACTGTTAGCTGAACTTAGAAAGAAAAAGGGCATGACGCTTGAGCAAGCACGCGAGTTGGTGAAGAATCCTTTATACTTAGGCTGCATGATTATCAAGACCGAAGGTGCCGATGGACAGATTAGCGGAGCCTTGAGTACTACGGGAGACACTTTGCGCCCAGCATTGCAAATCATCAAGTGTGCGCCCGGTGTCACTTGCGTGAGTGGTGCCATGCTGTTGATTACGCAGGCAAAGGAGTATGGCGAAAATGGTGTAGTGGTTATGGGTGACGTGGCTGTTACGCCTGTTCCCGATGTGGATCAGTTGGCTCAAATTGCCGTGACTACCGCTGAAACGGCAAAGAGTGTGGCAGGTTTCAAGGAACCACGCGTAGCGATGTTGAGCTTCTCTACCAAGGGTAGTGCCTCTCATGAAGTGGTGTCCAAGGTTGCTGAAGCTACAAAATTAGCAAAGCAGCGTGCCCCACAACTCAAAATCGATGGCGAGTTACAAGCCGATGCCGCTTTGGTGATGTCGGTAGGACAAAAGAAAGCGCCGGGAAGTGCTATCGCTGGCAATGCCAACGTATTGGTGGTTCCCAATTTGGAAGTAGGAAACATTAGCTACAAGCTGGTACAACGTTTGGGCAATGCCATTGCCATAGGTCCTATCTTGCAGGGAATTGCACGCCCAGTGAACGACCTTAGCCGTGGTTGCTCGGTAGATGACATCTATTATATGGTGGCCATCACCGCTTGTCAGGCACAAGATGCCAAGAAAGAGGAGGAGAAGTGATATAGTTGACAAATTACAGCCCCACCCCTTAACCCCTCCCCGAAAGGGAGGGGAATAGATAGTTGGTTTAATTGACAAGCTCACAAATTGATAGTTCTACAACATAATTCAACATCATACAGCTAACTACTCCCCTCCCTTTTGGGGAGGGGCAGGGGGAGGGGCTTTAACAAAGAAAAGATATAACAAGCCAAGCCACCTACTCCCCTCCCTTTTGGGGAGGGGCAGGGGGAGGGGCTTTAACAAAGAAAAAATAATACATGCCAAGCTAACTACTCCCCTCCCTTTCGGGGAGGGGCAGGGGGAGAGGCTCTTTAATTCATAAACTTACAAATGAACATCTTAGTATTAAACTGCGGAAGCAGCTCTATCAAGTATAAACTCTACAACATGACCGATGAGTCAGTGTTGGCTCAAGGAGGTGTAGAACGTATTGGTCTCGATGAGGCCTTTGTAAAAGTAACATTGCCCAATGGCGAGAAAAAGAAGATCATGCACGACATGCCCGACCACAAAGAGGGCGTGAACTTTGTGTTCTCTCTGCTCACCGACCCCGAAATTGGGGCTATCAAGTCATTAAACGAGATTGATGCCGTGGGGCATCGTATTGTGCAAGGCGGCGACCTGTTCGAGGATAGCGTGATTGTAGATCAGCACGTAGAAGACGGTATCGAGAGCCTGTGCGATTTGGCTCCCGTACACAATGCTGGTCATCTGCGTGGCTTGCGTGCCGTGGATGCACTCATGCCCACCACACCGCAGGTGTGTGTGTTCGACAATGCGTTCCATAGCACCATGCCCGATTATGCTTACCTCTATGCCATTCCCTACGAACTGTACAAAAAATACCACGTGCGTCGCTACGGATTCCATGGCACCAGTCACAAATATGTGTCACAACGTGTGTGCGAATTCTTAGGCAAGGACATCAAGGACATGCGCATCATCACCTGCCACATCGGCAATGGTGCCAGTGTAACAGCCATCAAAGGCGGTAAGTGCATCGATACCTCTATGGGATTGACCCCATTGGCTGGTGTGATGATGGGTTCGCGTTCGGGCGACATCGACCCTTCAGCTGTTACCTATCTCATGGAGAAGTTAGGCAAGAAGCCTCAAGAAATGGCAGACTTCCTAAATAAGGAGAGTGGTGTGCTCGGTATTACTGGCATCTCATCGGACATGCGTGAGATAGAATCGGCAGCCGATGAAGGCAACGAACAAGCTCAGTTGGCACTGAAGATGTACAACTACCGCATCAAGAAATACATCGGTGCATACGCTGCTGTCATGGGAGGTGTTGACATCATCGTGTGGACAGCTGGCGTAGGCGAGAATCAGATAGGTACTCGTCTCGAGGCTTGTAGTGGATTAGAGTTCTTGGGTGTGAAGATGGATGCCGAAGCCAACAAGGTTCGGGGCAAGGAAGCCATCATCTCTGCCCCCGATTCCAAGGTAACGGTTTGTGTGATTCCTACCGATGAAGAGATTGTCATCGCACGCGACACCATGCGATTGGTGACAGAAAAATAACTTTCTTCGATATAAAAACAAGTTAAAGGGGATATGCCAAATGGTGTATCCCCTTTTAAGTTTACGCTTTATACACGTTGACCGGATGAGAATGATGCGTGTCCGTATGTATGATTTTTCTTGACAACGTGCCTCTTCATGCTGGGCGTATTTGCAAACAACCTTGCGTCTGGACGAAAATACGCTAAGGATAAACAACTTTTGTATCTCGTTGATAAATAGGGATTTATGGTCTTTTTCCGACAGTTGGCTCTCATACCTCACGCGTTTTGTAGACAAAAGCATTGCTTTAAGCGGGCAATATGCATGCCTTAGCGGGCCAACAGCCTGTAGATTGTCTGCCAAAGTGATGCATTTAATCAGGTTAAGGCATGCTTTTGATGGTAAATAGGGGTCAGTCGTAAAACCCAGTTGCATCCCCTCCCTCTCATGCACATAATTTCAT
>CAMQBP010000056.1 GCA_946999025.1 uncultured Prevotella sp.
TTTTGTCTCATTGACGTTGCAAAGATACTGCTGTTTCCGCACACAACCAAGAAACTGCAGGTGGTTTTTTACACAAAAACAATGTTTCTTGATGTAAATCAAAATGAATTTGATATATCCATATAACAACAAAAGGCCAAGCAAGTCATCCGAATTCGAAGGACTTGCTTGGCCTTTTAAGCTGGTATTCAGTCTATTTCTTGATCCAAGAACCAGATGCCACACCTGCTCGGGTAGGAGCTTTGGGGCGATAATAACCCGCCAAACCGATATCGAAGATTAGCGTTGAATAGCCGGGGATTTCGCTTTTGGGAGCTTTCTCCGTACCATAGCCCAATTTATAAGGTATGTAAACCTCCCAACGGTCACCCACTGACATGTGCAACAGAGCCGTGGTAAAGCCGTCGACAAGTCCATTCACTGCAAATTTGGCAGGATTCATGGTCTGCGGATTGTACACACCCGAATAGCTACGGTCGAACAAATAGCCTGCTGTATAGGTGGCTGAGGGGATGAGGCGGCCTCGATAGTTCACCATCACCGAATCGGTGTACAGCGGACTACCCGAGGTACTGTTGCCTCGTTCCAACACATGAACGATGATATAATTGTTCAAATCGGCATGAAACTTCTGTCCATCGGCTGGCAACGACCAGTTGCGAATGATCATCCAGTTTTGGTCGCCCTTCGCAATCCGCTCTTGCGTGGCAGCATGAAGCTGTGCGAAATAGGTTTCGTTCTTATGTTGCCAATCGGCAAACTCTTCCACCTCGCCGCTGTCTTCGCTACACGATGCCATCGTGAAGACAGCCATCATGAGCAGGAGAAGGTAGCATATTGAATTTTTCTTCATTGTCGTTTCGTTCTTATCTGCCTACATAAGCCTTGGATGGCTTGCGGGCAGTGGGATTTATTGCAATTTCTTTAGCAAACTGGTGATACTTACCTTTTCTTCTATCACCGAGCACAACTCGCTGATGTCCACGCGCTGCTGCTCCATGGTGTCCCGATGGCGTAGCGTCACCTTGTTGTCTTTCAGCGTGTCAAAGTCAACCGTCACGCAATAAGGTGTGCCAACCGCATCCTGACGGCGATAACGCTTACCGATGGAATCTTTCTCATCGTAGCTCGTATTGAAGTGGAACTTCAGCAGGTCTACTATCTCGCGTGCCTTCTCGGGCAAGCCCTCCTTACGCACCAAAGGCATCACCGCACATTTTACCGGTGCCAAAGCTGCCGGCAAACGAAGCACGACACGCTTCTCACCGTTCTCCAATTCTTCTTCCTGATAGCTGTGGCACATCACGGAGAGGAACATGCGATCTACGCCAATAGATGTCTCGATGACGTAAGGCACATAGCTCTCGCTGGTCTCTGGGTCGAAATATTTCAGGTTCTTGCCACTGAACTTTTCGTGTTGTGACAAGTCGAAGTTGGTACGCGAGTGTATGCCTTCCACCTCTTTGAATCCAAATGGCATCTTGAACTCGATGTCGGTGGCCGCATTGGCATAGTGAGCCAACTTCTCATGGTCGTGGAAACGATAGTTTTCTGCGCCGAAGCCCAGTGCCTGATGCCACGCCATGCGTGTCTGCTTCCATTGCTTGAACCACTCCAACTCGGTACCGGGCTTCACGAAGAACTGCATCTCCATCTGCTCGAACTCGCGCATACGGAAGATAAACTGGCGCGCCACAATCTCGTTGCGGAAAGCCTTACCAATCTGTGCGATACCAAAAGGCAGCTTCATGCGCCCCGTTTTCTGCACGTTAAGATAGTTCACAAAGATGCCTTGCGCCGTTTCTGGTCGCAGATATATCTTATTGGTAGCGTCCGAGAGCGAGCCCATTTCGGTGGAGAACATCAGGTTGAACTGGCGCACGTCAGTCCAGTTCTTGGTGCCACTGATGGGGTCTACGATGCCTTCATCCAGGATAATCTGTTTCAGTTCTGCCAAATCGGGACCTTGCATGGCCTGTGTGTAACGCTCGTGCAGGGCATCACGCTTGGCCTGGTGGTCGAGTACGCGCTGGTTGGTTGCCCTGAATTTCGCCTCATCGAAAGCATCACCAAACCGCTTGGCAGCCTTGGCCACCTCCTTATCGATTTTTTCTTCGTACTTAGCAATCTGATCCTCTATCAGCACATCGGCACGATAGCGCTTCTTCGAGTCGCGGTTGTCTATCAAAGGGTCGTTGAAAGCGTCCACGTGTCCACTGGCTTTCCAGATGGTGGGATGCATGAAGATGGCCGAGTCGATGCCCACGATGTTGTCGTGCAGCAGCACCATGCTCTTCCACCAATATTCTTTGATGTTCTTTTTCAGCTCAACACCATTCTGTCCATAGTCGTAAACGGCTGCCAAACCATCGTATATATCACTGCTGGGGAACACAAAGCCGTATTCCTTGCAGTGGCTCACAATCTTTTTGAAAACATCTTCTTGTGCCATATCTATTTCAATTTATGATTCTATAACGTCTGGCAAAGGTACTGATTATTTTCGAGTAAGCGGACATCTCGCCTGTAATTCTTTGCGTTTCGTGTCATTTTAAGCATGTTTCTAACAATCATTTTGTATTTTTGTAAGCAAAAAGAATCGTCACATGCAAATACTCCTTTCGTGCGCCAAGGACATGACAGACACCGCTGCTGCCACGCATTTGGATGTCACACAGCCCATCTTTCAGCACGAAGCCGAGCAAACGGCCGTGCAACTCACGAGATACAGCGCCGATGAGTTGGCTGAAATGTTGCACGTCAACCCACAATTGGCGGCACTCAACAAACTGCGTTATGCTCATTTCTTAGATCCCAGTCCTACTCTTCGGGCCGCATGGGCCTATCACGGAATCGCCTTTAAGAAATTGGATGCCACCACCATGACAGCCGAACAACTGCTTTACGCCGAACGTCACCTATGGATTACCTCGTTTTTGTACGGATTGCTCCGCCCGCTCAATGGCATCAAAAACTACCGGCTGGAAGGCAATGTGCGGCTACCCGAATACGACGACCAAACGATGTTTGACTTTTGGAAGCCGCGTCTGACCGATGTTCTCATCCAATCGGTTCTCGATGATGACGGCATCTTGCTGAACTTGGCGAGCGGGGAGATGAAAAATCTGTTCGACTGGAAGCGCATCCGAAAGGCCGTGCGCATCATTGAGCCGGCCTTCAAGGTACGCAAAGGTGACAAACTGCGCACCATCGTGGTGTACACCAAGATGTGTCGGGGAGCCCTTGCGCGCCATGTCATTGTGCAACAAGCGCACAACCCCAACGCTCTCAAAGCGTTTGAATATGAAGGATTTGCATACGATGAACAAGAGAGTAAAGACAATCACTGGGTGTTCACCATGCTTTAATACCAGTTGTGCGGTTTAACATCTACCCTTTTGTGCTGACATTCCAGCAGCAAAGCTGACTGTCTTTTGCACATTTGGCTTATTTTTCTTACTTTTGCATATTGACTTTTCATCCTCTTTTTAATTCACGATAATGAGCGATAAAACAACAGATATAGACAACCTGGAAACTGAAGACGACGAGTTGCAGACCGACCAGCATTCTGATTACCAACCAGCCGACCGATTTGACGCTTCAGCAGTACATCATTTAAGTGGGATGTACAAGAATTGGTTCTTGGATTATGCCTCGTATGTCATCTTAGAGCGTGCGGTGCCACACATCGAAGATGGCCTGAAACCTGTTCAGCGACGCATTCTGCACTCGATGAAGCGCATGGACGACGGCCGATACAACAAGGTGGCCAACATCGTTGGACACACCATGCAGTTTCATCCCCACGGCGATGCGTCCATCGGAGACGCCTTGGTACAGATGGGACAGAAAGACCTTTTGGTAGACACGCAAGGTAACTGGGGAAACATTCTCACGGGCGACCGCGCCGCCGCACCCCGATACATCGAAGCACGACTGTCGAAATTCGCGCTCGACGTGGTGTTCAATCCCAAAACCACCCACTGGCAACTGAGCTATGACGGGCGCAACAAGGAGCCCATCACACTGCCGGCAAAGTTTCCTTTGCTGTTGGCGCAGGGTGCGGAAGGTATCGCCGTAGGACTGAGTTCGAAGATTCTGCCACACAACCTGAATGAAATTTGCGAGGCGGCGATACATTATCTCCGAGGTGAAAAGTTCCAACTGTATCCCGACTTCCCCACGGGTGGCAGCATTGACGTGGAGAAATACAACGACGGACAGCGGGGCGGAACGCTGAAAGTGAGGGCCAAGATTGAGAAACTGGACAACAAGACGCTGATTATCAAGGAGATTCCGTTTAGCAAAACCACCACCACCCTTATCGACTCGATACTGAGAGCGATAGATAAAGGTAAGATTAAGGCCAAGAAAGTGGACGACAACACGGCTGCGGAGGTGGAAATTCAGGTGCATTTGGCGCCGGGAGTGAGCAGCGACAAGACCATCGATGCGCTGTATGCTTTCTCCGATTGCGAAATCAACGTGTCACCCAACTGTTGCGTTATCGAGGACGACAAGCCCGGTTTCCTGACCATCAGTGACGTGCTGCGACACAATGTGGACAGCACCATGGGATTGCTTCGCAAGGAATTGGAAATACGTAAGAACGAATTACTGGAACAGTTGTTCTTCGCCTCGCTGGAGAAAATATTCATCGAAGAGCGTATTTACAAAGACAAGAAATTTGAAGAGGCCAAGGATTTAGACACCGTGGTGGCTCATGTAGACAACAGATTGGAGCCGTTCAAGCCCAGTTTTATCCGCGAAGTGACGCGCGACGACATCTTGCGCCTGCTGGAAATCAAGATGAATCGCATCTTGAAGTTCAACAAAGACAAGGCCAACGACTTCATCGCACGCACGAAAGCCGACATCAAGAGCATTGACAACGACCTAGCTCACATGACGGACGTGACCATCCATTGGTTCGAATTCATTCGTGACAAGTACGGAAAAGACCATCCCCGACTGACCGAAATCAGGAGTTTTGAAACCATTGAGGCCACCAAGGTAGTGGAGGCTAACGAGAAGTTGTACATCGACCGACAGGAAGGATTTGTGGGAACCGGACTGAAAAAGAACGAGTTTGTGTGCAACTGCTCCGACATCGACGACATCATCATCTTCTATAAGGACGGAAAGTTCAAGATTATCAGGGTGGCCGACAAGATATTCGTGGGCAAGAACGTGATTCACGTGCAGGTGTTCAAGAAGAATGACAAGCGCACTATTTATAATGTAGTGTACCAAGATGGCAAAAAAGGCACTTACTTCATCAAGCGTTTCAACGTGACCAGCATAACGCGAGACAGGGACTACGACCTGACACAGGGCAAGCCTGGGTCGAGAGTGATGTATTTCACGGCCAATCCGAACGGTGAGGCCGAAACCATCAAGGTGACACTGGACCCCGATCCGAATAAGAAGAAGCAGAACATCTTCTTGGAAAAAGACTTCTCTGAAGTACTCATCAAGGGCAGAGGAGCCAAAGGCAACATCCTGACCAAGAAAGCAGTTCACCGCATTGGCTTGAAAAGTCATGGACACAGTACGCTTGGTGGACGAAAAGTTTGGTTCGACCCGGATGTCAACCGCATCAATTATGAAGAGCATGGACGGTACTTGGGCGAGTTTAACGATGATGAATCGATATTGGTTGTGCTGACCAATGGTGACTTCTATATCACCGACTTTGACCCCAACAACCACTACGAGGACAACATCCAAGTGCTGGAGAAATGGGATGATCGTAAGGTGTGGAGCGCCGTGTTGTTCGATGCCGACAATCAAAACTATCCTTACGTGAAGCGATTCATGATGGAAGCGACCAAGAAAAAGCAGAATTACATCGGCGAGAATCCAGACAGCAAGCTGGTCTTTCTTACCGACGTGGTCTATCCGAGGCTGTTAGTGACCTTCGGTGGGAACGACGCCACGCGCCCTGCACAGGAAATTGACGTGGAAGAGTTTATTGCCGTCAAGGGATTCAAGGCCAAAGGCAAGCGCATCACCACATGGGAAGTGGACAAGATTGAAGAACTTGAACCCACACGTTTCCCCGAACCACCGGCCGGCGAACGCGACAACGACCCAGAGGAAGAGGGCGAAGGCCAAGAGGATGCTGATGCAAACGAAGAAAATCTCGACCCGGATGCAGGAAAAAGCCAACAGCAGGTGATTGATGAAATATCGGGACAACTCAACCTGTTCAGCGATGAAGACTTGGGATAATCACAGGAAAGCAACATGGCAGTGGGCGTGTATCGCACTAATGCTATGTTGGTCAATGGGCATGGCGGCACAAACAGATGTCACGCCGCTGGACAAAACAACCACCAATGTCAAGATGGTTGGCTGGGGTTACGTGGACATGCTCGACACTTATCTATCTCCTGAACGCTATGAGGGATGGCAAGTCAACTACCTATCGCATACCACGCACGAGCGCGAAGACCGTTGCATCAGCACTTTGAGCGTGCACCAAGGTAGTTTTGCACACGCCGATAACAGGGCAGGTAACGCAAACGAAATGCAGGCGGTGTACCATTTTGCATACGCTTGGCATTACAATTGGCACTTTATGAACCGACATTTGAACGTCAAGGCTGGCGGCATGCTCAACACACACCTCGGCATGTTGTACAATGCCCGCAACTCAAACAATCCTATGCAGGCGAAAGTGGGGCTGAACGTGGCTCCATCAGTCATGGCAAGCTACCGTTTCAGCATTAAGAATATGCCGCTTACACTGCGCTATGAGGCTGACGCACCACTGTTGGGCATGATGTTTTCGCCCAACTACGGTCAGTCATATTACGAGATTTTCTCAGAAGGCAATTACGATCACAACGTTGTTGTCACCCATCCGGTCAACGCTCTCTCACTACGACAGATGCTCACACTCGACTTCTCGGTATACAAAACCACGTTTAGAATAGGCTACCTGGGTGACTATCAGCAAGCTCATGTGAACCATTTGAGATACCACACCTATTCGCATGTGCTCGTATTGGGCCTCGTGAAGAAATTCACCATAAACCATCTCCGCCCATGAAACAGTTGTTCTACCTATTGATGGCCTGTTTTTGTTTAACTGGCTGCATCGACGAAGAGCAGTTGCCAGACACTCCTCGGGGCAACATGGAAGCCTTGTGGCGCATCATCGACGAGCATTACTGCTTCTTTGAATACAAAAACATTGATTGGCAAGAGGTGTATCAGCGTTATTCCAAGCAGATGGAAGATCGCATGGGACCAGAGCAACAGTTTGAAGTGCTGTCGAACATGCTGGCCGAATTGAAGGATGGACACGTCAATCTTTACACCAGTTTTGACCACGGGCGCTATTGGAAGTGGCACGAAAACTACCCATCCAACTTCAGTGACACCCTACTGAACAAATACCTCGGCACCGATTACCGCATCGCTACGGGCATGCGATACCGCATATTGGACGACAATATCGGCTATATTTATCTGGCATCATTCAGCAACGGCATGGGTGCGGGCAACCTGGACAACGTGTTGTACCACCTGGCACCGTGCAACGGTCTCATCATTGACATCCGGAACAACGGCGGGGGCATGCTGACATCAGCCGAACAGCTGGCCGCACGATTTACCAACAAAGAACTGCTGGTGGGCTACATGCAACACAAAACGGGAAAAGGCCATCGGGATTTTTCCGAACTACGGGAACAACGTCTCAAGCCGAGCAAAGGATTGAGATGGCAGAAGAACGTGGTGGTGCTGACCAACCGACAAGTATTCAGTGCGGCCAACGAATTTGTAAAATACATGAAGGAGTGCCCAAACGTCACGATCGTGGGCGACCGTACAGGCGGAGGAGCCGGACTTCCATTCTCCAGTGAGTTGCCTAACGGCTGGGGCGTTCGTTTCTCCGCCTGTCCCATGTACGACGTGAACAAGCAGAGCACGGAGTTTGGTATCGATCCCGATTATCGCGTGGACATCTCCCATGAAGACTTACTGCGAGGAAAAGACACCATCATCGAGTTCGCCCGCCGCATTCTCAGCGCACACGACAAGCAGACAACAATAACGAACCATGCCAAAGCCTACAAAGAGCAAATGGGTCGTAACAATCCTATAACCAGACATTGACAATGAAACAAATAGTTAGCCGCACGAAGCAATGGCTGCAAGGACTGTCTTTTCGCACGGGCGTGATAGTGCTTTGTATCTGCATTCCCTGCTACATTCTCTCTTTCGCCCAGATGCTGCTTCCCATCAGCCAAGCCTCCAAAGGAGCGTTGTGGGTGGTGTTCTTTGGATTGGCCAAAACCTTCCAATATGGTGGCCTCACGATTCTTGGAGTGGATGGCTACAAACGACTGAAGAATAAATTCGGTCATCACAATAAGAACAAAAAGCCACGAACGCCACAAAACTAAGACGTGCACATCAAGGATATTTCGTTGGAAAGCAAAAAAACAGCTCAAAACAAACTAAAATAGAATATTATTCATTACCTTTGCATCCACCCGAGCGCCCGTGGCGAAATTGGTAGACGCGCTAGACTTAGGATCTAGTGTTTTGCGACGTGTAGGTTCGAGTCCTATCGGGCGCACCAAAGAAATCCTAACCGTTTGAATATAAGCGGTTAGGATTTTTCATTTAAGCCTTTTGCAACGATGGAATAAACAAAATCTCGACCATCTATTCTCGGGTGTTGGCAAATAATCCCAATCATGTAACTGGAAAGAGGGTATTACCACCCATAAAAACTCGTATGTCATGCTATTCTTACTCGCGGGTTTTCTGTAGATAGATGCCATCTGGCTCAATTGATATGAGGTGGCGTTTATACAGGTCACCAATGGCCTTCTTGTAGTTTTTCTTGCTCACTTCGAAGCGACGCTTTATCTCTTCTGCATCACTCTTGTCGCCCAAGTCGCAATAGCCGCCATGTTCTTGCAGATATTGCAACAGCGTTTCAGCGAAATCCGCAACCACCTTCTGCCCCATAGGCTGCAACGTAACGTCTATTTTTCCGTCTTCGCGCACGTTGGCGATGTATCCTTTCATGCGGTCGCCCGTGTGAACAGCCTTGAATATTTGGTTGTCGTACACCAAACCCGCATGCCGGTTGTTGATGATGACCTTAAAACCCAAGTCGGTTTTCTGCCAAATCAGCAGATCAACCTCTTCACCTTGTTGATAAGTTGGTAGGCTGTCAGATAAGAAATGTTCCACCTTGGCCGACGACACGATGCGGTAACTCTCCTCGTCAAGATAGACGTAGACAATGTAACGCTCGCCCATCTCCATGCGCTTTTTCTGTTCTCGGAACGGACAGAACAAGTCCTTCATCAGTCCCCAGTTTAAGAATGCGCCATACTTGTTCACCCACGAGCATTCCAAATAGGCGAACTCGCCAACCCGAGCCAACGGTGTTTGCGTGGTGGCGACCAACCGTTCGTCTTGATCAAGATAGACGAACACCTCCAGAGGCTCACCTATTCTATAATGATCCGGCACATAACGTTTAGGAAGGAGTATCTCACCCTCTTCCCCACCGTCCAAATAAAGACCGAAATCCAACTCTTTGACAATTGTCAACTGATTGTAGTCGCCCAACTTGATGATTGTGCGAGCCGATTCACTGGCCTGTTCTCGCTTCTCTTCCGACACATCCTTCTGTGGATGACCTGCATGTGTGTTTTCCATCTTGTTATTCCTTGTTTTCCGCAGGCTCAATGTCCATTGCTTGCGGTTCAATCAGTTTGCCATCTTTCATGTGAATGGTTCGATCGGTCAGGGCAGCCAGTCCCTCATCGTGGGTCA
>CAMQBP010000057.1 GCA_946999025.1 uncultured Prevotella sp.
CAGGCGTGTCGATATTTTCTGATTATATGTTCTTCGGTGTTGCCCTGTGTGCATCAATCCTTGCTGCATGGGCGCTTAATCGATGTTTTACAAAGATGATGCTACGCAAATAAGATCTTAAAACATTAATCACCATTAGCGTCATATTAATGGTGATTATTGTGAAAGTTTAAATCTTATTATACGAGCACATTATTTATTGATGTACTCCAATATTTGTTCGGCATGAATCTTGGTTTTAATTTCCTTTGGAGTGAAGATTTTCTAGGCAAAACCACAAATTCGCTCGATGCCAAAAAAGAGCGCATGATTGTGGAGCATCAGGACGATTTCTACAAAGGTATCAACGAACGGAAAAAACTTTTATCGAATTTTCTTGAATTAATCTGCAAGAATTCATTATATTTGCATGCAGATAACTTTAAACCTAAACAATCAAATGGTCTACGTCGAAGTATCAGAACCTAACAGACTCACCAGCTTCTACCTGGCGATGGAAGAATATATTGCACGACATATTGAAAGTACGGAGGATTGTTTCTTCATGTGGCAGGTGCCGCCAACGGTGATGTTTGGACGTAACCAACTCATTGACAATGAAGTAAACACCGAGTATTGTCAGGAAAAAGACATCCACCTCATCAGACGAAAAAGCGGAGGTGGCTGTATCTACGTTGACGAGGGCTGCATTCTGTTCTCCTGCATTACACACGACGACCATGTGAACATGGTATTCTGCCAATACATCAAGCGCGTGGTAGACATGCTTCAGGCCATGGGAGTAGATGCCCACTCGGGTGGACGCAACGACATTCTCATTGGCGATAAAAAGGTGTCTGGCAACGCATTCTATCATGTTCCGGGGCGAAGCATCGTTCATGGCACTATGCTCTACGACACCAATATACAAAACATGGTGGCCAGCATTACGCCCAGCCAAGAAAAACTCATCAGCAAAGGGGTGCAGAGCATTCGCCAGCACATCGCTCTGCTCAAAGATCACACCACGCTTTCACTCGAAGAGGTAAAACGCTTTGCACGCCAAAACCTCTGTTCATCGACAATTACCCTGACAGCCGATGACGTGAAGGGTATCGAGGAGATTGAACAAGACTACCTGTCGGACGATTTTACATACGGCAACAATCCCCGTTACTCCATCGTTCACAAAAAACGGTTCGAAGGTGTTGGCGAATTGGAGGTGCGACTTGAACTGAAAAACAATGTCATCAAAGAGGCCAACATCATGGGCGACTACTTCCTGACGGGCGACCTGGACATCGGCATTCTTAAGAAGTTGCGCCATGTGCCTTACAACGCACAGGCTATAGACGATGCCCTGCCCGACCGTTTGGACGACATCATCAGAAACCTGAAGAAGCAACAGTTGGTTGATTTGATATTGGCTGAATGAAAACCGCCTTGCAACCATCCTGACTTGACACCAACTACAGACTACTAAAAAATGAAAACAAAATACGAAAAATCTACACTTAAACATCAAAAACATGGAAAATAAAAAAACTTGTTTGTACGACAAACACGTGGCATTGGGTGCGCAGATGCAACCCTTTGCAGGATTTGAGATGCCCATACTGTACTCGTCCATCATCGAAGAACATCAGGCGGTACGCCAACACTGTGGCGTTTTTGACGTATCACACATGGGCGAGGCTTACATAACAGGCGCAGATGCCGAACGATATGTCAACCACATCTTCACCAACGATGTGGCAGGTGCGCCCATCAATCAGGTATTTTACGGCATGATGCTCTACCCTGACGGTGGAACGGTGGACGACCTGTTGGTTTACAAGATGGGTGAAAACGAGTTTTTCCTCGTCTTCAACGCTGCCAACATCGATAAGGATGTGGCCTGGATGCGCGAAAACGCCGAGGGTTTTGATGTAACCATTGACCACTGCTCTGACTATTATGGACAGCTGGCCGTGCAAGGTCCTGAGGCAGAAGCTGTGATGAAAGAGGTGTTGCACCTTGATTGCACGGATCTGCAGTTTTATACAGCGAAGACAGTAGACGTTGATGGCGAGAATGTCATCATCAGTCGCACGGGTTACACGGGCGAAGACGGATTTGAAATCTACGGCTCTCACGCGTACATTATTAATACATGGGATGCCTTGATGGCAAGCAAGCGGTGCGTTCCCTGTGGCCTTGGCTGTCGCGACACCCTGCGCTTCGAAGTGGGATTGCCGCTTTACGGCAATGAACTTTCTGCTGAGATTTCGCCTGTCATGGCTGGTTTGAGCATGTTCTGCAAACTGGATAAGGAAGAATTCATCGGCAAAGAGGCCATTGTGAAGCAGAAAGAAGAAGGCGTCAAACAAAGAGTAATCGGTCTGGAGCTGCAAGAAAAGGCCATCCCTCGTCATGGCTATGCCGTTCTGAGGGATGGAAAACAGGTCGGAGTGATAACCACTGGCTACCATGCCATCAGCGTGGATAAGAGTGTGGCCTTCGCTCTGGTGAACAAGGAAGATGCAAAATTAGGTACTGAACTGGAAATCCAGATTCGCAAAAAGACATTTAAGTGTGTGGTCGTGAAGAAGAGATTCTACGACAAACATTATAAGAAAGACTAACTTGACTGTGGGTTTCTCCCAACGGTGTTTTCCATCTACAAGTCAAACGCGAAGAGCATGGAAGCCAGTCACCGTTTCCCAAATAGCTTTTTTCAACGATGAGGGAATGAACGGAGAACACAGTTAAGCAACTATCAAGTATAACATTAATTAATATAACATATTATGGCAAAAGTGATTGAAGGACTCTATTACAGTGAGTCACATGAGTTTGTAAAAGTAGAAGGCAACATCGCCAGCATCGGTATTACCGATTATGCACAACAGGCATTAGGCAACATCGTTTATGTGGACCTACCCGACGTTGACGATGAGATAGAAGCAGGTGACGATTTTGGTGCTGTTGAGAGCGTCAAGGCTGCCAGTGACCTCAGTACTCCCGTAAGTGGAAAGGTCGTAGAGGTGAATGAGGCTTTGGAAGACACACCTGAGTTGATTAACAAAGATGCTTTCGGTGCATGGATTATCAAGGTAGAACTGTCGGATACCAGCGAGCTGGACAACCTGATGGATGCCAAGAAGTACGAAGAATTCTGTAACAAATAAATACAATGACTTACAAGTTTTTTCCACATACGGAAGAGGATGTAGCTCAGATGTTGGAGAAGATTAGCGTCAAGTCGCTCGATGATCTTTATCAAGAGATTCCGGAAGAAGTGCGGTTCAAGGGAGAATACAAGCTGCCGGAAGCAAAGAGCGAACTTGAGATTCGTCAGTTCTTCAATGAGCTGGGGGCCAAAAACAAGCAACTGACCTGCTTTGCCGGCGCTGGCGTGTACGACCGATACTTCCCTTCAGCAATCCCTTATCTGGTAGAACGTTCTGAATTTCTGACCAGTTACACACCTTATCAAGCCGAGATTTCACAAGGCACTCTGCATTACATCTTCGAGTTTCAAAGTATGATGGCCGAACTCACCGGTATGGAAGTGTCTAATGCCTCCATGTACGATGGTGCTACAGCCACAGCCGAGGCTGTCTTGATGGCTAAGGCCAATAACAAGAAAGCCAACAGAGTGTTAATTTCTGAGACGGTGGACCCAAAAATCCTGGCCGTTGTCAAGACTTATGCTCACTATCAGAACATAGAAATTGACCTGATTCCGCAGAAAGAGGGTGTCACCGACCAACAACAACTGCAACAGAAGCTGTCAGAAGGCGGCGTGGCAGGCGTGGTGGTTCAGTATCCCAACTACTATGGCATCGTAGAAGATTACACTGGCGTGGCCGACCTGTGTCATGAGCAGAAAGCATTGTTCATCATGAACAGCAATCCGGCAGACCTCGCTTTGTTGAAGACGCCTGCTGAATTAGGAGCAGACATCGCCGTTGGCGAAGGTCAATCATTGGGCATCCCGATGAGTTGGGGCGGTCCCTATGTAGGCTATATGTGCTGTACCACGAAAATGATGCGTAAGATGCCGGGACGAATCGTCGGTAAGACCGTCGATGAGGATGGCCAACGCGTGTTTGTATTGACCCTTCAGGCCCGCGAACAACACATCAGAAGAGAGAAAGCCACATCGAACATCTGTTCCAATCAGTCGCTCATGGCGCTTTGGGTGACCATTTACCTGTCACTGATGGGCAAGGAAGGTCTGAAAGAAGTAGCCCAACTGTCGTACGATGGCGCACACTATCTGTGCGAACAACTGGTGAAGACAGGCCATTTCTCATTGGCTTTCGACCAGCCTTTCTTCAATGAATTCTGCGTTCGGTATGATGGTGACATCAAACAACTGCAACAACGACTGATAGACAACGGCATCTTCGGAGGCATACAGGTTGGAGACGACCTGCTCATGCTGGCTGTTACCGAGAAGAGAACCAAGGATGAAATAGACAAACTAATAGAACTTGTATCATGAATCATAAACTATATAGCAATCTGATATTTGAGTTGTCGCATCCGGGACGACGTGGGTACAGTCTGCCCAAGAATCAATTTGGCCACCATGAAATACCCGCCGAACTGAAAAGGACAACCGATGCCGAGCTTCCGGAGTGTGATGAAATGACAGTGGTGCGCCATTACACCAATCACAGTGGAAACAATTTCGGCGTTGACAATGGTTTTTATCCTTTGGGATCGTGTACGATGAAATACAATCCGCCCATCAACGAGGAGATTGCCGCACACCCAGCTTTCGCCAATCTGCACCCCCTTCAACCGGCTGAGACGGTGAAAGGTGCCGAGGAAGTGTATGAGAACCTGCAACAGTCATTATCTGAACTGACAGGTTTGTCACGCTTCACCTTGAATCCTTGTGCCGGTGCACATGGCGAGTTGACCGGATTGATGATCATCAAGGCCTATCATGAGAGTCGTAACGACCATCAGAGAACCAAGGTCATCGTACCCGACTCGGCTCATGGCACCAACCCTGCTTCGGCCGCCGTATGCGGATTGAATGTGGTAGAGGTGAAGAGTACACCTGATGGACTGGTAGATGTTGAGCACCTCAAGACCCTTTTGGGTGACGACATCGCCGGCATGATGATGACAAACCCCAACACACTTGGTCTATTCGAGGTGCATATCCCCGAGATTACCAAACTCATCCACGACTGTGGTGGTTTGATGTATTACGACGGAGCGAACCTCAATCCGCTCTTGGGCGAATGTAGACCAGGCGACATGGGCTTCGATGTGATGCACATCAACCTGCACAAAACCTTCTCTACGCCCCATGGTGGAGGTGGACCAGGGTCGGGTCCGGTTGGCGTTTGCGAGAAATTGGTGGAATTTCTACCCACCAACAACTGCAAAGCGAAAGGCCATACTGGCACAGCCATCACCATACATCCTTATCATGGACATTTTGCAACCTACCTGAGAGCCTATACTTACATTCTCTCTCTGGGCAGGGAAAACGTGAAGAAGGTAGGTCCATACGCGACGCTGAATGCCAACTACATCATGAATAGCTTGAAAGATGTGTACGAACTGCCTATAGACAAGGTCTGCAAGCACGAGTTTGTTTTCGATGGATTGAAAGATAAGAGCACGGGAGTCACCACGATGGACGTTGCCAAACGCCTGTTAGATTACGGTTTCCACGCTCCCACCATCTATTTCCCACTGCTTTTCCACGAAGCTATGATGATAGAGCCAACCGAAAGCGAAAGCAAAGACACCATTGATGGTTTCATTGATGTGATGCGCAAGATAGCAGAGGAAGCGAAGACCAACCCTGATATCGTTAAGGGCGCACCACACGAAACGCCTGTCAAGCGTGTGAATGATGTGGAAGCAGCTAAACATCCGATACTCACCTATCAACAGCTCATCCATGACAACAACTGATCTCATCATCATCGGCAGTGGCCCCGGAGGTTACCGGGCTGCCGATTATGCCGCTAAGAACGGCCTCCAAGTTCTGATTTTTGAAGAACTGGAGGTCGGTGGCACATGTCTCAACAGTGGTTGCATACCGACAAAATGTTTGGCGCACGATGCTTCGAAAGAGTCTATACCAGCGTTTGAGTTGGTGATGGAACGCAAGCAACAGACCATTCAGCAGCTGAGAGAGGGCGTGCAGACCCTACTATCACAGCCCAATATCACTTTGGTGCGGGGAAAAGCCGTTTTCAAGGACAGCCATACGGTGGTTACCAACGGTGAAGAATACCAGGCAAAGCACATCATCATCGCCACTGGATCACACGCAAAGATGCCACCCATCGAGGGATTGGTGTATCAACAGGGAGGAGAATCGAATGTCATGACATCGACAGAACTGTTGAACATCGACCACGTTCCCGAAAAACTGTGCATCGTAGGCGCTGGGGTTATCGGGATGGAATTTGCTTCTGCATTCGCCAGTTTCGGCAGTCAAGTGACCGTCGTGGAGTTCATGAAAGAATGTTTGCCAACGCTCGACAGCGACATTGCCAAGCGTTTGCGCAAGTGCATGGAGAAGAAAGGCATTGAATTCTACCTGCAAGCTGGCGTGAAGTGCATTCATGAAGGTAAAGTGACCTTTGAGCGGAAAGACAAAGAACAGACCGTAGAGGCCGATACCATCCTCATTGCAACAGGTCGTGCGGCCAACATGGATTCACTAAATCTGGACGCCATGGGCATTTCCTACGACAAAAAGGGCATTTTGGTTGATGACAACATGGAAACTTCTATCAACGGTATTTATGCCATCGGCGACACAAACGGCCGCCAGATGCTTGCCCATGCTGCAACTTTCCAAGGCTTCAGAGCCGTGAACCACATCCTTGGCAAGAGCGACAACATTCGTTTCGACATCATGCCTGCTGCCGTGTTCACCCATCCGGAGGCTGCTTCAGTGGGCAAGACCGAAGACGCATGTAAGGCCGAAGAACTAAATTATACGGTTCGAAAAGGCTACTACCGCGCCAATGGCCGTGCCCTGTCGATGGAAGAACCAGAAGGTATGGCGAAACTGATTGTTGACGAACAGAACAAAATCATTGGTTGCCACATCTACGGTGCCCATGCCGCTGAATTGGTGCAAGAGATTTCGGCACTGATGAACATGGACATCACGATTGACCGACTGAAGGACATCATCCACACCCACCCCACTTTGGGTGAGATTTTACAGGACATGGCCATCGGTTAGGAAGGATGCGGCAGCCTTCAAGAGCCCATCAATCCAACAATAGGAGGAGTAAGACAAGATTGGAGTTATCGGATGCATTCCGTGCACCATGGAGCTTGACTCAGGGTTGATATTCAACCAAAGCGCAAGGTCCAAATACTTCAATTTGTCTTACTCCTCTATTTTTAACTATACTTTGGCACATTATTTGCATTAATGTTGTTGGAAAAATTATTAACATATCATTATATGCAAAAAGGTAACATCGGGGTTACTACAGAAAACATTTTCCCCGTCATTAAAAAATTTCTGTATTCTGATCACGAAATATTCTTACGCGAACTCGTCAGCAATGCTGTAGACGCCACACAAAAGCTCAAGACACTGGCCAAACAAGGCGACTTCAAGGGCGAAGAGGGCGACTTAACCATTCGTATCAAGCTCGATAAAGAGCAAGGAACGTTGACTATCAGCGACCGAGGCATTGGTATGAACGCTGAGGAGATTGACAAATACATCAACCAGATTGCATTTTCTGGCGTGAACGACTTCATGGAGAAGTACAAAGAGAACGCCAATGCCATCATTGGACACTTCGGACTGGGCTTCTACTCTGCGTTCATGGTCAGCAAGAAAGTAGAAATCATCACGAAAAGCTATCGCGATGGCGAGCAAGCCGTCAAATGGAGCTGCGACGGAAGCCCGGAATTTACCATTGAGAACGTTGAGAAAGCCGACCGAGGCAGCGATATCGTGCTCTATATAGATGACGATTGCAAGGAATTTCTTGAGAAGTCACGCATCGAAAACTTGCTGAACAAGTACTGTAAGTTCCTTCCCGTACCCATCGCCTTTGGCAAAAAGACCAAGTGGGAAGATGGAAAACAGGTGGAAACAGAGGAAGACAATCTCATCAACGACACCGAACCGCTTTGGACAAAGACGCCGTCTACGCTGAAAGATGAAGATTATAAGAAATTTTACCAAGAGCTCTACCCCATGCAGGACGAGCCTTTGTTCTGGATACACCTCAACGTTGACTATCCGTTCAACCTCACCGGCATTCTCTACTTCCCACGAGTAAAGTCGAACATCGAATTGCAGCCGAACAAAATACAACTCTACAGCAATCAGGTATATGTCACCGATCAGGTAGAAGGCATCGTTCCGCAATTCCTCACGCTGCTCCATGGCGTCATCGACTCACCAGACATCCCGTTGAACGTGAGCCGAAGCTATCTGCAAAGTGATGCGAACGTGAAAAAGATATCCACCTACATCACCAAGAAAGTGGCCGACCGCTTGCAGGCTATCTTCAAGGAAAACCGCAAGGACTATGAGGAAAAATGGAATGACCTCAAAATTTTCATCAACTACGGAATGCTCACACAGGAAGATTTCTATGAGCGTGCGAAAGACTTCGCATTGTTCAAGGATGTTGATGGGAAGTTCTTCACCTATGATGAGTACAAGACCTTGATTAAGGATGAGCAAACAGATAAGGACGGACAACTGATCTATCTTTACGCCACCGACAAGGATGAGCAGTACTCATTCATCGAGTCTGCCAAAGCTAAGGGGTATAATGTCTTGCTGTTCGACGGACAACTGGATGTGGCTACCGTATCTATGTTCGAACAAAAGTTTGAGAAATGCCGATTCACACGTGTGGATGGCGACATCATCGACCGTCTGATTGTGAAGGAGGATGCCAAAGAAAACAAACTGTCGAGCGAGGAAAGCGACAATCTGTCACAAGTATTCAAGTCGCAAATGCCAAAGATGGCCCAGGTTGAGTTCAACGTTGAAGTGCAGCCTTTGGGTGAAACAGCATCTCCTTTGGTTATCACACAGAGCGAGTACATGCGCCGCATGAAGGACATGAGCAAGTTCCAGGCTGGCATGGCTTTCTATGGTAGCATGCCCGACATGTACACCTTGGTGCTGAACAGCGACCACCGACTCATCAAGGACGTTCTTGCCAAGAGCAACAAGGCAACCGAAGCAGAGCTGAAACCGATTCTTAGTGAGATAAAAGGACAGGAAGCTCGCTTGGCTGCACTGCACCAGAGCCAAGACAAGAAGAAGCCGGAAGAGGTGACGCAAGAAGAGAAAGACGACTTGCAGAACACTGAAAAAGCCCTCAAGGAGCAGAAAGAGAAGAAGACGGCCGTCATCGCCAAGGCCGCCAAGGACAACCAAGTGGTGCATCAGCTCATCGACCTTGCCCTGCTACAGAATGGCATGCTCAAGGGAGCATCACTCGACGCCTTCCTCAAACGCAGTGTTGATTTGATTAAATAGACGGTCATCAGTACGGAAGAAGTAAGATTTTTAAACTCAAGTCAAATAAGACGCCATCCTCTATGGATGGCGTTTTTATTTGTATCATCAAGTTGATGAAAAGTGAAGCCAGACAGCATCCGTCCCAACAGTTGACATTTTGCACCTATTTTCACGAAAGTTCTAAAAAAAATCAGAAAAAGATTTGGCGGTTACATAAAAACCTTTTACCTTTGCACTCGCAATTACAAAAAGAGAATTGCTTAACGGCTCCCTAGCTCAACTGAATAGAGCATCTGACTACGGATCAGAAGGTTGTGGGTTTGAAT
>CAMQBP010000058.1 GCA_946999025.1 uncultured Prevotella sp.
CTATATTTATTGAAAGTCTAAAATCTTATTGGTCTGAGTTTGGCTGATAACCCTGCTGATAGCCAAGAAATTACGTTTTAATCGGTACGTATATGAGTCACAATGATATGACAAATGAACTCTGTCCTGCATCTCATATCTGTACCCGTAATTTCCTCTCTCTTTCTGTTCCTTTTCGTCGTTCCATCAATGTCGCTGCATTAGAACGCTGATTTCTGTGTGCAGAGATAGTGCAAGCGAGGGCAATGTGAGCTTGCTCACAAATTGCCGAGCGCAGCCTATCTTATGCAAAGATAAGAAAATATTTAATAGGTTGGATAAAGATTTAGAAGGAAAAATATATATTGTTCTTTATTCTTAGTAGACAGCTTAATTTTTTCTGAAAATTCTTTGGGATGCTCGATATAAAATCGTATTTTTGTGAAGTATATATCCCATAAGTATGATGAAAATCACCACCAAATGGCAATCAACAGAATCAAATCAGTACTGGCTGAGAAACAAATGACCAGCAAAAGCCTCGCAGAGCAGCTTGGAAAGGGCGAGAATACCGTGTCAAGATGGTGTGCCAATAGAATACAGCCATCTTTGGAGACTCTTATCCAAATAGCAAGCATATTGGATGTAGATGTACGCGAACTCATAACTCCAACAAAAGAATCTGCTTGGAGATAAATCTTATAAGAAACAATAATGGCACGCATATACGACAATATAGATGTAAAATTTGAGCAAGGGCTCAAAAATATCATTGACTCGCCCAACGTGAAGCGAGTTGATTTTTGTGTGGGTTACTTCAACCTACGTGGTTGGAAACTCATCGTGGATCAAGTAAACAACTTGCCCGGTGATTATGTTGATGAAAACGGCGACAATGTGTTCCGCACCTGTCGTCTGCTTATCGGCATGCATCGTCCCAACGAGGAATACATCCGTATGCTTTACGGCAAAGGGGATATTCTACCTGATGCCAATATGGTGCAACGGTGCAAACTACAAATTGCCATCGATTTCCGCAAGCAGTTGCTCCTTGGCTTGCCTACCAAGCAAGACGAGTGGACACTACGTCGTCTCTCCGCCCAGCTCAAAGAGGGCAAGGTGTCGGTAAAACTTTATCTGCGCGAACCTCTCCACGCCAAGATCTATATTGCTCACAAGGAAGATTACTCCTGTCCCCGTGTCTGCGTGATGGGTAGCAGCAATCTCACCTATTCGGGACTTACCCGGCAGGGAGAACTCAACGCCGAGTTTGCCAATACGGATGAAACTGGCAAATTTTACAACTGGTTCTGCGACCGATGGGAAGATAAGTTTTGCATAGACATCACCAAAGAATTGATTGAGGTGATAGACAACAGTTGGGCTTCAGAGAAAGACATTCCTCCTTATTATATATACCTTAAAATAGCTTATCATCTGAGCGAAGAAGCACGCAATGGCATTAAGGAGTTTGTACTCACCCCTGAGTTTCGGCATGAGCTTTTCGACTTCCAGCAGAACGCCGTGAAGATTGCGGCCCGCCATCTGAACAATGAGAAGCGCGGCGGAGCTATGATTGGTGATGTGGTAGGACTGGGCAAAACCATCACAGCCTGTGCTATTGCCAAGATTTACGAGATGACCTTTGCCAGCAGCACACTCATCATCTGCCCTGCCAATTTGCAGGATATGTGGCGGAAATATGTACGCAAGTACGACTTGAAAGCCGACATCATGTCTATGTCGAAGCCCATTGACGTGGATTCGGCGCGTTACTATCGCCTTATTATCGTGGATGAAAGCCACAATCTGCGCAACGGCGGCAAGCGTTATCAGAACATCAAGGCGCTCATCGAGCATCAGGACAGTAAGGTGCTGCTGCTCACCGCCACTCCTTACAATAAGGATTTCAGCGATTTGAGCAACCAGCTGCGACTGTTCCTCAGCGACGACCAAGACCTTGGCATCCGCCCCGAAGCCTACATCCGTTCCCTTGGTGGCGAGCGTGCTTTCCTGCAACAGCACAGCGACATCTTCATCCGCAGCATCAAGGCATTCGAGAAAAGTCCGTTTACCGAAGATTGGAATGATCTGATGAAGCTCTTTCTTGTGCGTCGCACTCGCTCGTTTATTAAACAGTATTTTGCCAAAGAGGACCCCGCCAATCATCGCCGCTATTTAGTGTTCCCTGACAAAACACGCTCTTACTTTCCAGAGCGACTCCCCAAGGCCATCAAGTTCACGACTACGCCAGGCGACCAGTACAGTCGTCTTTACTCCGAGGACATGATAACGCTGATGCGTTCCTTGCTATTGCCCCGATACGGCCTCAACAAATATATCAGCGAGGCGAAGACCAGTGATGCTTCACGCCATGAGCAGCAACTCATCGAGAACCTCTCGCGTGCGGGACAGCGTATGATGGGATTCTGCATGAGCACCTTCTTCAAACGTATCGACTCCAGCGGATTCTCTTTCCTGCTGACGCTCTATCGCCATATTCTACGCAACTGCGTCTTCATCTATGCCTTAGATAACAAGTTGCCACTGCCTATTGGTGACGAAAACAGTCTGCCTGACGATTATGTCGAAGACGAAGATACCAATACCACCATGTTTGGCGAGGAACTCGATGTGCAGGCTGCCGTAGGTGCCACGCTGCATATTCCCACCGACCTTGCCACCTATATGGAAAAGGGCAAGGAGTATTACGACATCATCACGGGCAAGAACAACGTGGCGTGGCTTCCGTCTGCCTATTTCAAACGCACGCTGAAACAACAGTTGAGCAAGGACTGCGAAACATTGATTCAAATGATTGAGCTTTGTGGCGACTGGCAGCAGCAGACCGACGAGAAGCTCAACGAGCTGCAGCAACTCATAGAAGGGGAACACAAGGACGACAAGATTATCGTCTTTACCCAATATAGCGACACGGCACGCTACATCTACAACCAACTTCGCAAGCGTGGTGTTCAGGCCATCGACTATGCCACGGGCGACAGCGAAAACCCTACGGCCATCGTAGAGCGATTCTCGCCTGTAAGCAACGAGAAGCCCGATATGCCCAAGAGCGAGCAGACGCGGGTGCTGATAGCTACCGATGTGCTCTCCGAAGGTCAGAACCTGCAGGATGCGCACGTCATCGTTAACTTCGACCTGCCTTGGGCCATCATCCGACTCATTCAGCGTGCCGGACGTGTAGACCGTATCGGACAAACCTCCGATTTGATTGATTGCTACTCGTTCTTCCCTGCCGATGGCGTGGAGAAGGTCATCAAGCTGCGCTCCAGACTGAATGACCGCATCAACGAGAATGCCAACATAGTAGGTAGCGATGAAGTGTTTTTCGAGGGCAACGAGCAGAACCTGCGCGATATGTTCAACGAGAAGAGTGGTGTGCTTGACGACGACGATGATGCCGAGGTGGATCTCTCGTCGCAGGCTTACCAGATATGGAAGTCGGCCACCGATGCACGCCCCGAGCTGAAACAGATTATTCCGAATCTGCAAAACATGATTTATTCCACCCGTACCATCGACGACCCGTTGCAAGAGGGTGTGATTACCTACGCCCGCACGGCCAACGACTTCGACATTCTGACGTGGCTCAACCGTGACGGCGAGTTTATCACCCAGTCGCAGAAGCGCATCCTCGATGCTCTCAGGTGTAGTGCTGCTACCCCTGCCGTTCCTGCCATGGAGCAGCACCACGAGTTAGTGGGCAAGGCGGTAGAGCTGATGAAGACACAAAGCCAAAGTGTGTCGGGTGGCATCCTGGGCAACCGCTTCAGCACCCGCTACCGCATCATCGCCCTGCTCGAACACTATTACGAACAGCCTGTCACCCTCTTCTTCGATGAAAACAGCCGTGAGCAACTCAAGCAAGCCATCGACGACATCTACAACTATCCGCTGCTTGAACAAACCAAGTTCATGCTCGGACGAATGTTGCGTGCATCGGGCAAGTCATCGAGCGATGATATAGTGGAGTATGTTCTCGAAATGCGGCGTACAGGCAGTCTCTGTCGTGTCGAAGAAGAAAACGCTCAAAATAAAGAAAACACCATTATTTGTTCAATGGGACTGAAACTTCCTAACGAATAATAACAAGCAATCTATAGAATGAAGAAAGCAGCCTTTCAAGCCTATCTGCGAGAAGCCAATTTCCGAGAACTCTTTATTACGGAGATGGGTTGGAATAACTATGGAGGTCAAGCAGCTCTACCCCCTATCGCAGTAGAAGATACCGAATATCAATTTACCACAATTGCCGATCGCAATGGCTTCCAGATATTAGTGTGCGAGGCCGATGCTATTCCTTCGGCATCGCTTTGTCGTCATATCGACACCAAACTGCGTCGTTCTGCCAACGACTATATCGCTATCTATGTGCTTCGCAACACCGAGCATCATCTGTGGGTGGCTCCCGTGCGACAGGTAGAAAAACGTAACATCGTCACCATTGAATATGAGACTGCGGCGCAAGCCGACTTCCTCTTCTCAAAGATTGCCGACCTAAGCTTCGACCTCGACGAGCGCACGACCATCGTGGATGTGAAGCAGCGCATACAGAGCACTTTTGCTGTCAATAGCGAGAAGATTACCAAGGATTTCTATACGGGATTCAAGAAAGAACACGATGCTTTTGTCAAGTTTATTACGGGTATCGACGACGAGATTACTGACCTGAAGGCGAACCGCAACAAGCAGTGGTACACCTCGGTGATGCTCAACCGACTGATGTTCTGTTACTTCATACAGAAGAAGGGCTTTCTTGACGGCAATGTCAACTACCTGCGCGACAAGCTCACGTGGTGCCAGGAGAAGCGGGGCGAAAACCAGTTCTTTAAGTCGTTCTACAAGGGTTTCCTCGTGCAGCTCTTTCAGGATGGGCTCAATGCGCCGCGTCATAAGCGGGAGTTTGAACAGGTGTATGGCAAGATACCCTACCTCAACGGCGGCATGTTCGACCGGCACCAGATAGAGCGTGACTACCAAGATATAGACATTGACGATGCAGCCTTTGAGCGGCTCTTCGATTTCTTCGACAAGTGGCGCTGGCATCTCGACACCCGCATCTCTGCCAGTGGCAAAGACATCAATCCCGATGTCTTGGGTTACATCTTCGAACAGTATATCAACGACCGTGCGCAGATGGGGGCCTACTATACCAAGGAGGACATCACCGAATATATCGGGCGCAACTGCATCCTGCCGTTCCTCATGAACAAGGTGGCAACCAACACGCCCAAGGCTTTCTCACCCAAAGGTGAGGTATGGACGATGTTACAGCAGAGTGGCGACCGCTACCTCTTCGATGCCGTTAAGCAGGGCTATACATCCGATTGGAGAGAACACATTCCCGAAAATATCGCCATCGGTCTGGATACCACAAAGCCCAACCTGCTTGATCGCCGTAAGGATTGGAACACCCGTACCCCTGAGCCTTTTGCCCTGCCTACAGAGATTTGGCGAGAGACCGTTGAGCGTTTGCAGCGGTGCGAGGACATCATCGGTAAAATTAGCCGTGAGGAGATACATGAGGTAAACGATTTCATTACCTACAATCTGGACATCCGCCGCTTTGTGCAAGACCTCTTAGAGCAGACGGAAGACCATCTGCTTGTGGCTCATTTCTATCATGCCCTGCAACAGGTAACCATTCTCGACCCCACCTGTGGTTCGGGGGCCTTTCTCTTTGCGGCGCTCAACATTCTTGAGCCGCTTTATGAGACGTGTATTAGCCGTATGGAGGACTTCCACCAGCAGAACGACCGTCTCTTTAAGGACGAATTGGCAGAAATCTCACAGAAGTATCGTTCAAACATACAATACTTCATCTATAAGAGCATCATCCTGCGCAACCTCTACGGCGTGGACATCATGGCTGAGGCTGTGGAGATAGCAAAGTTGCGTCTCTTCCTCAAGATGGTAGCCGTGGTGGAGGCAGACCGTCGTGCGCCCAACCTTGGACTCGACCCACTGCCCGACATCGACTTCAATATTCGTTGTGGTAATACGCTTGTGGGCTATGCCACTGAGGACGAGATAGTTCAAGGCTCGTCTGCCGACATCTTCACCCAGCAGGAATTTCGTGAGAAGGTGGAGACCGAAATGGAAAAGGTGGCACGCGCTTACGATACTTTCCGCCATATCCAGCTCTCGCAGCACGAGGATATCGCCACTTTCAAGCAAGCCAAGGAAGAACTGAAGCACCGCCTCTCTGCCTTTACCGACCTGCTCAACCGCCAGATGTTCTCCCACACAGGCGGCGCCGACTACGACGCTTGGCTCGCCTCGCACCAGCCCTTCCACTGGATAGCCGAATATTATCAGATTATTCATGGGAACGGAGGGTTTGATGTGGTGATAGGGAATCCGCCGTACGTGGAAATCTCTAAAAACAAGATTGATTATAAATTATCAGAAGTCTACAGATTCAAAGATTTGTATGCTTATGTCTTAGTAAGGGCATTGTCGTTAGCCAAGAATAAGAAGATGTTGGGATTTATTATCCCTGTCTCATTCAATTCCACCCCAAACTTTAAGAAACTTTTCGAGTTGTACCAAAATGATGCTACGCTTTATATGAGTAGTTATGCTGATACAGCTAAGATGTTTATGATAACTAAAAGATTATCTATAGTGCTGCGCATGTCAGGAGAAGAAAGAATTTATAGTACAAAATATATTCGCTTGAACTCTACGATGGAGCATAGACTGGCAGAAGGAGCATATTGCCAAGTTGATTCTACTATTTCTTTGAGCTCATTGTTTCCAAAAGTATCTTCTCCTCATGAAGTTTCCATAATTTCAAAAGTAAAGAACTCTGCAAATATGGTTATCGGCGCTTTAGAGGCAAATACAGGAGAACAATTAAATTATACGCGCAGCATACGTAATTTTCGTCCTTTTTATCTGTTTAAACCTACTCATAAGACAAAAGAGGGCGCGAAGAAAATACCTACAGAATTAAAGTCCTTATGTGTTGATAAAGATTATTTATCAGCCGTAACAGCAGTACTCAACAGCAATCTGACATTTGAGTTGCTAAACTGGTTTACTGATGTTAGAAATGTCAATCCTGGTTTTATACGCAGCATTCCTTTGAATAAAAACATTCTCAAGGAAACTCGCATAGAGGCAATAATACAAGATTTGATGCGAGATTATCAGCGGAATATGGAGGAAAGATACAACAAGACAACACAGTGTTTTGAATCATACTACTACCCAGTAAAGTCTAAGCTAATCATTGATGAGATTGACAAAGTTCTCGCCCAACACTACGGCTTTACGGAGGAGGAGCTCGACTTTATCATCAACTACGATATCAAGTATCGCATGGGTGACGAGCTAAGCGATGAATGATTGTATGTTATATGAAAACTGCAAATAAAAAAGTATTTGTGTCTTACGCTTGGGATAGTGAAGAACACAAGGAATGGGTGGCGAAGCTTGCAACAAATCTCCGCCAACATGGTGTAGATGCAATCTTAGACCAATGGGATGTGAGATTAGGTGATGAACTTTCATTCTTCATGGAGCAAGGATTAACAGAGTCCCATCTCGTAATATGCGTGTGCAGCGATAAATATATAGCAAAAGCAGATTGTGGATTAGGAGGAGCTGGGTATGAAAAACGAATACTGGCATCAGAAATGTTGAATGATGAAGATAAACGTTTTATTATTCCCATAATTAAGAATTGTAGTTCAGAGCGTAAAGTACCTCGATTCTTGTCGGGATTAAAGTATGTTGATTTTGATAATGGAAGATATTTTAATCGTTATCAAGAACTTCTTGAACGCATTTACGATGAAGATACAAAGAAAAAGCCTCCCCTCGGCGAAAATCCATTTGTTTCAACAGCTATATCAGACCAAATATCAACAAAACTGAATATAGAGAAGGTCGAGTTTCAAAATCCCTCAATAGAAGGTTCGGTGTGCTTTGACTATAAAAGAAATAGTGGGTCGTTTATAATAGGTGAAGGTAACTATGAGTTTATTACTCATTGGAGTGAGTGTGGATATGATTCTATACATTGTTATAGGGACTATGTTTATAGACTGGGGTATAACCCACAATATAAGGAGTTTCCTTCCCCAAATGAATTTATTAACTTTGATTTTAGTTCGCGGGCAAAATCTGTAAATGTTGGTGAAATCGTTTTATTAGAAAATAATCATCATAAGTTTGCTGCACTTAAGGTCACTAAAGTTGTTAGGAAGAAAGAGAATATTGGTCATCTTTTAAAGTTTAAGTATAAGATATATAAAGAAATAGAGAGTATTTTATAAATTATATATAGTATGGATGTTATACAAGTACGAATGAAAGATTCTATCATAGAAATAGAGAATACATCAATTAAGTGCCCACACTGTCATGTGCAGATAATTCCCCAATATTTATATGCATTAAATGTAGAAGCATTAGAATGCCATGTGTTTAGTCAATGCACAAATCCTGAATGCAAACAAACTTTTATTAGTAGGTTTTGTTTATGCAGAGGAGACAGAAATTTAACCTTTGCAGGCATAGAGTCCAATTCTAAACTGGATTATATAAAGTTTAGTCCTATTATTGAAACACTATCACCTGTTTTTTGTGAAATTTATAATCAAGCATATAAAGCGCAACAATTAGAATTAACACAGATATGTGGACCTGGATACCGCAAAGCGTTTGAATTCCTTATAAAGGATTATATAATGTCGAAACTGAATGAAAGCCAACGTGGTTCTATTAAAAAGAAACTTTTAGCCCAGTGTATTAACGATAATATAGAAAATCCTCAAATTCAGGAAGTTGCAAAGAGGGCAACCTGGTTAGGGAATGATGAAACACATTATTTAAAGGAGTGGATAGATAAAGATATTTCGGATTTAGTTCAAACAATAGACTTGACTATTTCGTGGATAGAATATAATGTTAAAACCGAGAAATTACTAAAAGAAATGCCACAAAAGAAAAATATTAGGTAAATATGGATAAATAAGGGTGACAATAAAACCATTTGAGAAGTACAAAATTTGTATTGTATGGGGCATTAATTTAAGAATAGAATTATGGAAGTAAGCAATGGCGGCAATATGCTCATCTACCAATCGGAAGAAGGAAAGATAAAGATAGATGTGAAACTTGAGGAAGACACGCTGTGGCTTACTCAAGCACAGATGTGCGAACTGTATCAGACATCGAGAACAAACGTGGTGGAGCACATCAAGCACATTTATGAAGAGGGTGAGTTGCAAGAAGGAGCAACCTGTCGGAATTTCCGACAGGTTCGTCAAGAGGGCAATCGTATGGTAAACAGAACTGTGCCATACTATAACCTCGATATGATCATTGCCTTGGGCTATCGTGTGCGCAGCATCACTGCCACTCGCTTTCGCCAATGGGCAACAATACGATTGAAAGAATATATCACCAAGGGCTTTACACTCGATGATGACCGTCTGAAAAAATTAGGAGGTGGGGGCTATTGGAAAGAACTGCTGGAACGTATCCGCGACATTCGTGCCACGGAAAAGGTGTTTTATCGGCAAGTGCTGGAAATATATGCCACGAGCATCGACTACGATCCACGTGCCTCTGTCTCTCAGGAGTTCTTTAAGAAAGTACAAAACAAGATTCACTTTGCCATTCATGGACACACTGCAGCAGAACTGATAGTGGAGCGTGCCGATGCTGAAAAGGATTTTATGGGCTTGCTCACTTTCAAGGGAGGGCAACCCAC
>CAMQBP010000059.1 GCA_946999025.1 uncultured Prevotella sp.
ATGTAGGTGGTACATAATTCCATTTGAAATGCATTTATATTGTTTTTTTTATTTTGTCTTACCGTGTCCGCATAGAAAAGATGCGGGTGTGAATTTCATGGGATTTGTAAGCTATTTTGCGTGTAAAGATACAAAATATTTGTCATATCCCATTGCTTTTTTCTCAAATATTTTTTTATCACGATGCATTCAAATTTCAAACTGTTTGATACCCAGATTTTAACTCATCATGTGCTTTTAGGGTGCCCTGAACAAAAAAACCGCTCACCCATGGCGGGTAAGCGGTTTGTAGATGTCATACAAGGTGGTGGCTTTCGGCCCCAATCCTTTACAAATTAATCTTCTTGCGGATGTCTTGTGGAACAGCGTTTTTGTTTACCATGAAGTCCATGGTCTTGTAAGCAACGAAAGCCTTGGTCATGTACCAAATACCTTTGTACTTGCCACTTTCGCCCCAAGAGTTCTTTACCATGTAGTATTCTTTGCCATTCTGGTCTTTAGCGATGCCGAAGATGTGCATGCCGTGGTCATCGGTTGTTTCCCAATTGTCAAATGCCTTCTGGCGCATCTCTTGTGTAGGAACAACTTCCGGTGCATTGATACCTAATGAATCTGCTTTGGCTTTCTTTGAGGAGTTGGACATTTTAACCCAGCGGTCAGCGTCAGTTCCAGAGAGGTCACGAGCCTTCTTCAGGTCGTAGGCGATGCCCAATCCGCTGCGTGTGAATCCGTCTTCCGATACGTCACCACCCCATGCTACGGTATAACCGTTGTCAAGCGCATTGTCGATAATCCTGCAAATGTCGTTAATGGGGATGTTCCAGCTCAAAGGCCAGCGCCAGTTGTCTTGTACCTCTACGGCAAACTGTGTCCAGAAGGGGTGGTGTGTATAGCTGGTGAAGTGTACATAGTCGTTCATGTCCAGTCCCAGACTTGCTGCAAACGATTGTGGCGTATAGGTTTTTCCTTCGTATGTAAATGTTTCAGGAGTTTTGCCAAGGTAAGCATCAAGAATTCCTACCAATCCATTTTTCCAGGTAGAAGAAATTTTCTTTTGCTTACTTTTTGCTATCGTTTCAACGTATGGTGTCAGAAGTTCAAAGAATTCGCCAAAGTTAGCCAACGAGTCACCTGACATCGTACCAGGCAATGGCATCGCTGTTTCGGGAACCATGCCATAGTGTTGCCAACAGTAGATGGGGTCGTATGCGCTACCTCCTTGTGCAAAACTAACATCACCGTGCATGCGTACAGCCTTTTCTGCTCGGTCTTGGTATGTTTTGTGTGCTACGAACATCTCGCATAGGTCGTATGTTTTCCCTGTTTTTTTCAAGATTTCGCTTTCCAGGAAGCTCAAGGTAGAGTAAGCCCAGCATGTACCGCTGCGGTTCTGATCCTTGATACTGGTAATCTTGTTCTGCTTTACAACCGTAAATACTGGTTTGTTGTTTTTAGCGGCAGTCTTTTTCTTCCCTGCCTGTGCGCCCGTTGCCATGATGGCCAAGAGGGCGAACATCAAAATTTTCTTCATGTTTTTTGAATAGTTTTAATAAATTATTTAGTTGAATTGTTAGCCATAAATGCTTCTACATCTTTTGGATGGTATGGTATGCGCTGCTCACCAATGAAACGGCATCCGTTTTTGGTAATTAGGATATCGTCTTCAATACGAATACCTCCAAAATCTTTGTAGGTTTCCAAAAGTTCAAAATTCAAGAACTCTTTACAGTGTCCAGATGCTCTCCAGTCATCGATGAGGGCAGGAATAAAGTAAATACCTGGTTCGTCTGTCACAACAAATCCTTCTTCCAGGCGGCGTCCCATGCGCAGGGCATTGGTGCCAAACTGTTCGAGATTGGGACGAGTTTCATCGTCAAATCCCACGTAGATTTGTCCCAAGGCTTCCATGTCGTGTACGTCCATACCCATCATGTGGCCCAGTCCGTGCGGCAAGAACATGGCATGAGCACCAGCTCTGACAGCCTCTTCGGTGTCACCTTTCATGAGTCCCAGCTCTTTCAGTCGCTCCGTCATGAGTTTGCATACAGAGAAATGCACGTCCATGTACTTCACTCCTGGCTTTGCAACTTCGAGTGCGTGGTCGTGGCAAGCCTCTACAATGCTGTAAATCTCCAGCTGTCGTTGCGTGTACTTGCCGTTCACGGGGAAGGTGCGGGTGTTGTCCGAACAATAATTGTTCACCGTTTCAGCTCCAGCATCACACAATGCCAGCCTTCCGGCTTCGAGTTTGGCCAGTGAGGGATTGCCGTGCATGATTTCGCCATGCTGCGAGAAGATGGTTGGGAAGCTCACCATGGCGCCATACGAGTTGGCGATGCCATCTACCTGCCCACCTACAAACTTCTCGGTTACGCCGGGTTTGGACAGGCGCATGGCGGTGGTGTGCATCAGATAGCCAATCTTTGCCGCGCGTTCCAGTTCTTCAATCTCCTGCGGTTCCTTGGTGGAACGCATCTTAACGACAGCCTTGATGAGGTCGAGTGAAGCGCTTTCTTTCTGCTGACTGGGATGAATGCCCAGCAAGTCGTAAATCTGCAGTTTGATGTCGTGACGGTAAGGCGGCAGAAAATGTATCTTGCGCTTGCTGCCGATGGCTGCGTTGCAGAGGGTCTTGAGATGCTTCATCGGGGCCGAGTGCTTCACTCCAACTTGTTCGGCCATGTCCTTGACGCTGTCTACAGAGCCAAACCAAACGATGTCTTCTATGTCGATGTCGTCGCCAATCAAGGTCTCGGTGTCGTTGTCGATATCGATGACGCCCACCAGTCCGTCTCTGTTCTGTCCGAAATAATACAAAAACGATGAGTCTTGACGGAAAGGATGATAACCGTTAAAGGGTCCGTTGGCAGGCGATTCGTTGTTGCCAAACAGGATGATGATGCCTTGACCCACTTCTTTTTTCAGTTGGGTGCGGCGTCTTATGAAAGTTTGTTGGTCGAACATGATAATAATTTTTGTTAGTGTAGTAATCTGTTGTGGCTTGTCATGGATGTTACAAAACAATGATTTGTTGTCCGCGACAACCTTATTCTCGGCAAAGATACTAAAAAGTGATTGAAAAATTGTAACTTTGTTGCAATAAATAACTTGTTTTTATGCATATTGAGAGGAATACAGGACTGGTGTTGGAAGGTGGCGGCATGCGTGGCGTGTTTACCAGTGGTGTTCTGGATGCTTTCATGAAGCATGGTGTATATTTCCGTTATGTCGTTGCCGTATCGGCCGGTGCGTGTAACGGCATGTCGTACATCAGCAGGCAACCGCGCAGGGCGCGCTTGTCCAACATCGACTTTTTGTCTCAATATGGTTACATTGGTTGGCGGCATTTGCTGAAACAGGGTTGCATCTTTGATCAAGAATTGTTGTACGATAAATTTCCAAACGAATACATTCCATTCGATTTTGATTCGTTTTTTCAGCGGTCAGCGACCTTCGAAATGGTGACTACCAACTGCCTGACGGGGCAAGCGGATTACCTCACGGAATCGAAAGACCGGCAACGTTCGCTGGATATCGCGCGCGCTTCGAGCAGTCTGCCGTATGTCAGTAAGATTGTAAGGGTAGACGGCATCCCCATGCTCGATGGCGGCATCGTTGACTCGATTCCTGTGATGCGGGCCATAGAGACGGGGCATCCGCAGAACGTGGTGATTTTGACGCGCAACAAAGGCTACCGCAGTAAGGAACGCGACCGTAAGATACCTCCCTTTGTTTATAAGAAATATCCCCGTCTGCGCGTGGCCCTGAGCCGCCGAGTGGCCGCTTACAACGAGCAACTGGAACTGGTGGAGCGGCTCGAGGAGTTGGGGAAGGTCGTGTGTATCAGGCCCCAAAGACCCATGGAGGTGGGACGGATGGAGAAAAATATAAGCCGGCTGGAGCGGTTGTATCAAGAGGGCTTCATGCTGGGCAATGCCTTCTGCGAAACCTTATCATAGTGCTTTTCCAGAGATGTTGTATCTTTTGGATAAACAATATCTTATGCTGTTGCTTCAAGATGCTGTTCGTTTGTCGTTTCTTCTTTAAAGATGTATTTGGGTGAGAGCCCGTACTTGTTGGGCTGGGGCTTTCCATCCAGCACGCAAAGTACGAACGTTACCAGACCGGTGACCATGACAACGATTAGCGAGATGATGAAGATGGGGTCGGTGAGCATGCCCATGCTGGCTTCTGGACTGGCATTGACACTCATCAATTCTTCGCCAATGCCTGTTCCATAAATATATAGTGTGTAGACAGCTGTTGATGCATAGTTTGCGAAAACCCACCATTTGCTGGCACCACGGTCTTGCAATCGGCGCACGGTAATGGCAAGGGCAAGTGATAAGACAGCAAGGTCACAGATGGCGGCAGCCAGTAGTGGCAGGAAAGCCTTACAGATATTGGTTAGGATGAAATAGCATACCATGTAGGCTAACATGAACCACCAGAAGTCTGAACGACGTGTGCGGCCATGGAAGTCGAAAAGTCGTTTACATCCTTTTCTTACAGCTTCTGGAAATGAGGGTTGTGTTTTCTCAATAAATTTAGTCATAGGTTTTAAAGATAATATAGTTTTAATAGTTTGTCAATCATGTTTTTGAGGATTGTGGGGCGTGTCTTCCAGCAGGTCGGGGCGCAGCCTGCGGGTACGTTCCAGGGCTTGTTCCATTTCCCAGTTCTTGATTTTCGCCTCGTTGCCGCTGAGCAATATCTCTGGAACCTTCCACCCTTTGTAGTCGGCCGGGCGTGTGTAGATAGGGGCGGAGAGCATGTTGTCTTGGAACGAGTCGCTCAGTGCGCTCTGCTCATCGCTGATTACTCCTGGGACAAGGCGTATGATGGCATCGGCCATCACAGCCGCAGCCAGCTCGCCACCCGTTAAGACGTAGTCGCCAATGCTAATCTCGCGAGTGATTAGATGGTCGCGAATGCGCTGGTCTATGCCTTTGTAGTGGCCGCAAAGAATGATGATGTTGCCCTTCATGGATAGGTCATTGGCCACCTGTTGGTTGAACTGTTCACCATCGGGCGACGTGAAAATCACTTCATCGTATTCTCTTTCGGCTTTCAAGGCGGTGATACAGCGGTCAATAGGCTCGCACTGCATCACCATACCGGCAAATCCTCCGTACGGATAGTCGTCCACGCGTCGCCACTTGTCGGTGGTGTAATCGCGCAAATGGTGTAGGTGTATCTCGGCTAATCCCTTCTTTTGTGCTCGCAATAGAATGGATTCGTTGACGAATCCCTCGAGCATTTCGGGCAAAACTGTAATGATGTCTATTCGCATATTGTGACAAAAGTAAGAAAAAAGCGTTAATGTTAATGACACTAATTCCTTAAATAATGTGAAATAAGTGAATGATAGATAGATTGAAAAGACGTGTAAAACGTTTTTTCTTCATGTGTTCCATGCGTGCGAACAACCCTTGATTGGTGGGATGGAATGGTGCACAGAGGTAATCGTTTGCAGGTGTATTTGCAAACAAATGCTATGATTTGTGAAAAAATAGGGCATGAAACTCCATCGGTTTTCGTAACTTTGTAGCCGACAATATTTCACAAAACACGATTTTATCGATATGAAAACAAAAATCATCACCATGCTTTTGGCGGGTCTAAGCCTGTCGGCAGTAGCACAAAACGTACAGTTTCATTACGATTTAGGCCACAACATCTACAGTGAGTTGAGTGGGCGTCCGTCGGTAACAACAACCGTGGAAATGTTCAAAGCAGACAAGTGGGGGAGTACTTACATGTTTACTGACCTCGATTACCAGCGTGATGGCGTGGCAGGTGCTTATTGGGAGATATCCCGTGAGTTCAATCTAACGCCCAACAAGCAGTGGGCCGCACACGTTGAGTATAACGGTGGACTGTCTTCTGATGAGAAAACTTGGAACGCAACCCGCTTTCAACATGCTGCATTGCTGGGTGGTGCGTGGAATTGGCACAACGACAATTTCTCCAAAACCTTTTCGGTGCAATTGTTGTATAAGCAGTTTTTCAAGAGTAGGCACATGGGTGCTAAAGCTTTCAGCAGTGTGCAACTCACGGAAGTGTGGGGCATTAACTTCGCCAACAACCTGATGTCGTTCAGCGGTTTTTGTGATCTTTGGTACAATTCGAATGTAAACGGTAATTTCATCTTTTTGTCTGAACCACAGTTGTGGGTCAACCTTAATGCCATCAAGGGTTGGGAAGGGGTAAACTTGAGCATCGGTTCAGAGGTGGAACTCAGCAATAATTTCGTTTGGAATGACCATGGAAAGAACAATAAGTTCTATGCTATTCCAACTTTAGCTGCAAAGTGGACGTTCTAACTGACATCCATCATCCCGCAACATGCGTCCTGTTTGTGTTGGTTCATCAAAGTGTTTGAAGTGATGAACCCAGTAGTCAACGCGACGGATGTTGCGGGATGAAAAAGAAAAAACTTAGGTGAATTGTTCCCTGAATTGATCTTCTGATATAATCTCTATCCCCAATTCTTTTGCTTTTTTATTCTTTCCGGAGGTAGAGTTCACATCATTATTAATAAGGTAGTTGGTCGATTTGCTCACGCTTCCTGTCACATGTCCGCCCTGACTCTCAATGTAATCCTTGAGTTCAGCGCGGTTTTTGTAGTGATGTACGTCGCCTGTGATGACGAAAGTGAGGCCTTCGCACCTCGCACCTGTAGGTTGTGTGGACGGCTGTACAATGTTTAACGTCTTCAATAGGTCATCAACCACGTTTCTGTTTGCTTCCACTTGGAACCAGTTTACGACCGAAGCCGATGTTTCTGGACCAATTCCAGGGATGTTGGCAAACGCCTCTGGCGTGTCAGCCTCAATGGCTTTGCTGATAAGTTCGTGCAAAGAATAAGCGTCCAACAGACGCTTGCAAGCGTCAACACCACACATGGGAATGGTCAAGGCATAGAGGAATTTGCGCGCTTCCACAGTCCTTGACTTCTCAATGGAGCGCATCATGTTGCCCGCTGACTTGTTTCCAAATCCTTCCAATGACGCGATTTGTTGGGCATAATTGGGCAAACGGTAGATGTCGGCGTATGTGTTGAGCCATCCCAAGTTGATGAATTTGGCCAACGTTTGCTCAGAAATACCATCGATGTCCATACCGTTTTTCGACACAAAGCGATTGAATTTCTTCAATTGTTTGGCCGGACAGGCCTCGTTGGTGCAGTGAAGGGTGCGCGTACCGCTTGCCTTGCTGATGTCGATGCGTGTTTGATGATGGCAAACGGGGCATTCGTGCGGTATTTCCAACGCCCCAACTGTTTGCGCAACCTTGATCACTTTCGGGATAATTTTGTTGGCCTTGATCACTGACAGCACGCTGCCAGGTCCGCCAATGCCCAACCTTTCGCATTCGCTGATGTTGCACAGCGATGCTTTTTTCACGGTTGTTCCCTCCAATTCTACTGGCTTGAACACCGCAACGGGTGAGATGGTAGACGCTGCGCACGACCATTCAATGTACTCAAGTTCGGTCGTAGCCGCTTCATCTTGCCACTTAAAGGCCAGTCCGGCGCGTGTGGCATGATGGCCAGTGATAGAACCTGTGGCAGCAAAGGCCGTGTCGTCGAACGTGATAACCAAGCCATCGACGGGGAAGGGACATTGGTTGTGGGTCACCAGGCTGGTCCATTGTTCAATGGCTTTGTTCACGTTGTGGATGGAAGGGTCGCTGATGCGTTCGCGTCTCACCACGTTGAAGCCCATTTCGCTAAGCCAATCCATGCGTTCTCCCCAAGAGTTTATCGCCTCTTCGGTGTACACCAGCGTGAACGGAATCCACTGTATTTTGCGCCGTTTCACCTCTTCGACATCCTTCAACGTGAGCGATCCCGATGCGAGGTTGCGTGGGTTGGCGTATGCTTCATCCGCTTCCATGTTGAATACTTCAAAGTCTGCGTACGAAATCACAGCCTCTCCGCGAATCACAAGATGTCCTGTGGTCTTGATGGTGGCTGGAATTCCCTGGATGGCAGGAGCCAAATGGGTGATGTTGGTGCCGATGTGTCCGTTGCCACGCGTTACCACTTTGGTGAGTTTCCCATCGTCATAAGTCACCACGAGGGTCAAACCGTCCAGCTTCCACGACAGCCATATCGGTCGTCCTTCAGCCCATTTTACCAGTTCTTCGGGCTTCTTGGTCTTCGCCAGTGACAGCATTGGAAACTCGTGCGCCTCTTTCTGTCCGGTGATTGTGCCGTCAGAAACATTCGTGGTGGGACTGTCTGGCAGCACCAATCCACTTTCTTGTTCCAGTCGTTTCAGCTCATCGAACTTGGCATCCCATTCAAAGTCGGTCATCGACTCAGTTCGTCCGCTATAATAATTGTCTGATGCACGGTTGAGCTCTTCCACCAACTGCTGCATCTTTTGCCGTAAGTCGTTTGTCATCAGATTGTTCTTGTCTTGAGAATTTCTATCAGTTTTCTGTCGGCCTCCGTCCATTTCAGGTCTTGCAACTCATCGATGGTGAGCCATTTATAGTCCAAGTGTTCCAACATCTTGAACTCTCCGTCGCCGCCTTTACAAAGGTAAGCCGTGAGATGCATGTTGAAATCGGGATAGTGGAATTCCACTGTACCCACTTTTTTGCCCACAAAAACATCCCAATCCATCTCTTCCTTTATTTCTCTCACCAGTGCTTCGTGGTCAGATTCTCCCGCTTCAACCTTTCCACCGGGAAACTCCCAGTGTTCTGAAATGTACGCATAGTGCGAGCGTCCCCGCTGCATGCACAAGTATTTGTCGCCGTCCTTGATGATGGCAGCTACCACATGATATGTCTTTTCTTTCATCTTTTCTTGGTTTTTATTTTGCTTCAAATGTACAAATAATTATTGATAATGTTGTACTTTTGCATAAAATAGGCTGCACCTTAACATAGAAAGTGAACTTTCTCTGTTTTCGGTTTGCGCTATTTTTGCAAACTATAAAACGATAATTATGGCTATTGTAATAGGAATTGACGTAGGAATCAGTACGACAAAAATCGTGGGAATTAATGATGATGGCACCGTGGTGGCCCCCATTCGCATCAAGGCTACCGACCCGGTGACCTCGCTCTATGGTGCGTTTGGCAAGTATTTGCACGACAACAAGATTTCTCTTGGCGAGGTAGAGCAGGTGATGCTCACCGGTGTTGGTGCGGCTTATGTTGATGACCCCGTGTATGGATTGCCCACGGCCAAGGCAGAAGAGTTTATCTGCAATGGGCTTGGGGCACAGTTTGAGACCGAGTTGGACGACATGATCGTTGTGAGTATGGGTACCGGAACCAGCCTTATCCAATGTTTGGGCGATGACATTCGCCATATTGGGGGCATGGGATTGGGAGGCGGAACGCTCATCGGACTGTCGCGCATCATGCTCAAGACAGACGATATCAAGCAGATTTCTATGTTGGCTATGCAAGGTGACGGTTCGAATATCGATGTGCGCATCGGCGACATCAGTCCCAATCCGCTGCCCAACTTACCCAAAACCGCCACTGCCTCACTCTTTGGCAACGCCAAGAGTAACGCCTCGCGCGAGGACATAGCACTGGGCATCATCACCATGGTGCTACAAACCATCGGAAGCAGCACCATCCTGGC
>CAMQBP010000060.1 GCA_946999025.1 uncultured Prevotella sp.
GGCAAATGGTACTGTGCAAACAAGGCTTTCGCCTGATATTCATGAACCTTCATGGTAAATTAATTAGTTAGTAATTTGATTTGTTTATGTTGCAAATATACTGTTTTTTTTGTGTACGCAGACAAAAAAGGATAAAAATCACAACTCGAAATGTTAACGATTTAAAATGACGGGGACATTGGCTGTGACAAAATCGTAGACGGTGGTAAATTTTCCGCCCAAAATTAAACTTTATTGCTTTTTGAACATCACATATAATAAGGTATCTCGGCCCTGGAAACCACAACAAGGCCGATGAGAAAGGTAAACGAAACTAAACAGATGAAGCGAATACTCCTCACCCTGCTGGCATTGATGATGATGTCAATGGCAGCAAGGACGCAAGAACGACAGATTACAGGAATACTGGTAGACAAAGAGACGAACGAGCCGATGACGCATGCCACGGTACAGTTGTTGAAAACAGACAGCACGTTTGTCACCGGAGCCGTATCTGACAAGCATGGTGCCTACACGTTGAAGGCTCCCGCCAACGGCTGTAAATAGGGAGTAAATAAAAATTAACGGACATTAGCGTTGCCAATCAAGTGATTTATTTGCAAAGCTAATGTCCGTTAACTCCAGCTAACTACAAGTTACTCCTGCTAACTCCTACTATCTCCCAAGTATTCCCGAACAACCTGCTCTATTACTTGCGGGAAATGCTTCATCTCCAATTGGTGCTCTTTCTCCGCAATATCATCGACACTGTCGGATGGGAGTAGTGGCGTGCGGAACTGAGCGATGATCTCTCCACCATCGCATACCGAACTGACCCAGTGAACGGTGAAGCCTGTCTCGGTTTCGCCAGCAGCCTTCACCGCTTCGTGCACATGGTGGCCGTACATGCCCTTGCCGCCAAACTTGGGCAGCAAAGCGGGATGCAGGTTAATCATGCGCCGGTGGTAAGTCTGGATGAGATAGTCGGGAATCATCAGCAAGAACCCAGCCAACACAATGAAATCGATGTGATGCTCATCGAGTAGCTTCAACACCTCATCGGCCTTGCTAAACTCGGCCTTGGGCACGACAACGGTAGGAACGTTCAGTCTTTCGGCCCGCACCAAGGCGTAGGCATCGGGCTTGTTGCTCAACACCAGCGCGACATGCACCAGCGGTGAATCTTGAAAATAGCGAATGATGTTCTCGCAGTTGGTTCCGCTGCCCGAAACAAAGATGGCAACGTTACAGGGTTGCCGTTTGGATGCTGTGGTGGTTGTTGGTTCTGTCATGCTGTTATCGTTTTTAGACTCGTTGTGCCTTATTGTTGGTTGTCATCATCATCCTCATCCCATTCATCCTCTTCATCCCATCCAAAGAGAGCCGGACGGATGAAGGCATCCATGCTGCGACGGTCTTTCTTCGTGGGGCGGCCTGTTCCCCGAGCGCGGTCTACGAATCCACTGATGCGACTCATCTCTAACAGTTCGTACTGCTTGGCATCGGTGACATTCTCGTAAATCTGTGGAACAAACTTAGCCCCCACTCGCTGTTCGATGGTCTTGAGTACCTTGAACGAATAGGTGATGGGTGGTTTCTTGACATCAATCGTTTCGCCGGGCTTGATGACATGACTTGGTTTGACGCTCACCCCATTGACGCTTACACGATTGTTCTTGCAAGCCTCGGCAGCCAGTGTGCGGGTCTTGAAGATGCGAGCTGCCCAGAGCCACTTGTCAATGCGCGCCGATCCAGTGTCCTTGACACGAAGGTTGGAAGTGGTAGAGGTTGTTTCTGTCATAGTGAATGGTTATTAGCCCTATTGGGCTTATTAGGCTTATTGGCCTTATTGGCCTTATTAGCCTTATTAGCCTTATTGGGCTTATTAGCCTTATTAGCCTTATTGGCCTTATTAGCCTTATTAGCCTTATTGGCCCCCCTTCTTTTTCCCCTGTTGGTTAAACTGGTTCATGGTGATGTCGATACCAGCCAAGACAAAGCTCTTGATGATTTCCACCGCAGTGTCGATGGCAGGCTGAAGAACCTGCATATCCGACTCATCATAGTGACCGAGCACCCAGTCTACCTGTCCGCCACGTGGATACTCGTTGCCAATGCCCATGCGCAGACGGGGATAGTTCTGGCCGATGAGCTGCTGGATGTGTCCCAGTCCGTTGTGCCCGCCATTGCTGCCACTACCTTTGAGGCGGAACTCGCCTAAGGGCAAGGCCACATCATCTGAAACCACGAGCAAGCGCCGCTGATCAATGTTTTCCTTGTTGAGCCAATAACGCACGGCGTTACCGCTGAGGTTCATAAACGTGGTGGGCTTGAGCAAGATGATTTTGCGACCCTTCAGACTGGTTTCGGCCACGAAGCCATAACGCTTATCCTCAAAAACGATATTGGACGCCTTGGCAAAAGCGTCCAATACCATAAATCCAGTGTTGTGGCGGGTTCCCGCGTATTCAGCACCCGGGTTTCCCAGTCCACAAATCAAGTATTTGTCCATTGATTAAATAATCGTGACTATCACGGGCTGATTAAGCCTCTGCTGGTGCAGCTTCGCCTTCGCTTTCGCCCTCAGCGGCTGCTTCACCCTCTTCAGCTGTTTCAGTGTCGGTAGATACGTTAGCGGCACGTGTCATCTTGACAGAGCAAACCACGACATCCTTCGGTGTTGCCATTTCCAGTCCTTCAAAATTCAACTGACCCACCTTGATGCTCTTACCAATTTTCAAGTTGGTCACGTCGATATCCAGATGCTCTGGAATGCGCTGGTAAGGAGCGGTAACGTTCACCTTGCGAATAGACAGGTTCATGCGTCCACCATCGCGTACACCTTGTGCCAGTCCAACCAACTTCACCGGAATACCGATGGTGATAGGCTTCTGGTCGTTCACAGCGTAGAAATCAACGTGGAGCAGTGCGTCCGTCACAGGATGGAACTGCAGTTCTTTCAAGATGGCGGTATGACTTTCGCCATCAATGTTAAGGTTGATGACATAGATATGCGGTGTGTACACTACCTTGCGCAACTCTGACATGGGAGCCGCGAAAGCCAATGCTTCCGGTTTGCCGTCAGCCTGTGCTGCACCGTAAAGGTTACAAGGCACGTAACCCTCTTTTCTCAATTGCTTAGAAGCTTTCTTTCCAAGGTCTTCACGCTTCTTACCCGATACATTAATCTCTTTCATAATGTGTTACTCTAAATTAAGTTGTTGAACATTCATTGCCTTAATTCGCCATCACACAGAGACGCAGGACTCTCCTGCTTGGCCGATGCTGCCAGTAAGAGCGACAGGCGGAGCATGGCTTCCCTCCCCTCTTTCACGACATGCGTCGGCGTCACTGATGCGCTCAAAAAAGCGCTGCAAAGTTACTTGAATTATCTGAGATATGCAAAGTTTCTGTAAAAAATTGATATTATCAAGAAAGATTACTTGCATGTCATGTAAAAAAAGGCTACATTTGCATGATAAATATAGAAAGAACACAAGGATGATCAATCGCGAAATAATAAGGACCAAGATAGTCCAGTTAACCTACGCATACTATCAGAATGGCAATAACAACATGGATAACGCAGAGAAAGAATTGCTTTTCTGTCTCTCCAAAGCATACCATTTGTACATCTATCTGCTCCAACTCATCGTGGCCATCTCGCGTGAAGAGCGACACAGAGTGGAGATTAACACGCAGAAAGCCGAAAGGGAAGGAACGGAGATGCCTCCACAAAAATTCGCCTTCAACAAGTTTGCCGTTCAACTGGAAGAGAACAAGATGCTCAACGACTTCATCGAAGAGCAGAAACTGACCTGGGATGATGACGTTGAGTTCATCCGAAAGATATGCAACCAGATTGAGCAGTCGGAAACCTACCAAGCGTACATGGCCGACACGGATGACAGTTATGAGGCCGACCGCGAGGTATGGCGCAAGCTGTACAAACAGCTTATTCAGGATAATCCCGAATTGGATGCCCTGCTCGAGGAAAAGAGCCTCTACTGGAATGATGACAAAGAGGTGGTAGACACCTTCGTGCTGAAAACCATCAGACGGTTCGACCAGGCCAACAAGGCCAATCAGGAAATCTTGCCCGAATACAAGGACGAGGAAGACCGCGACTTCGCCATAAAACTCTTCCGCGCCACCATCCTCAATGCCGACACCTACCAGCTGTACATGAGCGAGACCAGTCGCAACTGGGACTTCTCACGGTTGGCCTACATGGACGTGGTCATCATGCAGATTGCCATCGCCGAGATGCTCACGTTCCCGAACATCCCCGTCTCGGTGACGATATACGAATACGTCAACCAAGCCAAGCGCTACAGCACCACGAAGAGCGGCGGATACATCAACGGCATGCTCGACACCATCGCACGTCACCTTATCTCGACAGGCAAGATGCTCAAACCCATGCCCGAGCCCAAGCAACGCCGGTCGGCCAAGAAGGAAGAAACGCCTGATACCGAGCAACCAGTTGAAGAACAAGAATAGACAAAAATAGAAATACAAATACGAATTAATTAATCAATCAATCAAATATGACAACACTACTATTAGCTGCACAAGCAGCAGGCGGAGGAACAGGCATGCTCATCTTCATGGTGGCCATGCTGGCTATCATGTGGCTGTTCATGATTCGTCCACAACAAAAGAAACAAAAGGAGATACGCAACTTTCAAAACGCCTTGCAGGAAGGTTCAAAGGTGATCATCAACGGCGGTATCTACGGCACCGTGAAGCGCATTGACCTCACCACAAACAAGGTGGATGTGGAAATCGCACGCGGTGTCACTGTACAGGTTGACCGCAACTTCCTCTATGCCGACGCAGCGTCTCAAAACGCAACCAAGGCTTAACCGCAATCGCACATGCTCAACCAGCTCAAGCGTATTACCGCACCCATCAGGAATTTCTTGCTCGACTTGGTGTCCAAGCGATTCCTGGTGTTTTTGTTTTTCCTATTTCTCAGTGCGGCGTTCTGGCTCTCCATGACGCTCGATGAGATGTACGAAAAAGAGATTCCCGTGCCCATACGCTTGGTCAACGTGCCCAAAAACATTATCATCACCACCAACATGCCCGACACCGTCATCGTGACGGTACGCGACAAGGGATTTGCCTTCATGGGCTATTTCACGGGTGAACCGTTCCGACCCATCAACCTCAACTTCTCTACCTACGCCAACGAAAGCGCAGGAAGGGGAAATGTACCCCTGGCCGACGTGCAGAACATCTTGTACCAACGCCTGGCCACTTCTTCCAGAATCACCGCATTGAAGCCCGACCAACTGAGATTCTTCTTCAATTTCGGACAGTCGAAAACCCTGCCAGTACGCATGAACGGTACCATGACACCCGCCAAAAACTACTACCTGGCACGCGTGAGCTTCTGGCCCGAAAAGGTAACGGTGTACGCGCAACAAAGCAAGCTGGACAGTCTGACGTACATCCTGACCGAGAAACTGAACATCACCAATTTCACGGACACACTGATTCGAAAGGTCAATTTGCAGAAAATCATTGGCGTAAAGACGGTCCCGGAGCAGGTAAAGATTGGGCTCTTCCCCGACATCCTCACCGAAGAGAGTATCGAGGTGCCCATCAAGGCCATCAACATGCCGAAAGGAAAGACCCTGCGCACCTTCCCAACCAAGGTAAAGGTGCTGTTCAACATCGGTGTCACGGCATTCAGGAAAATCAATGAAAAGCAATTCGAGGTGGTGGTCGACTACAACGAGCTGCAGGCAAATCCTTCGGACAAATGCGCCTTGCACCTGAAAACCGTTCCTGCTGAGGTACGACAAGCGCGGTTGGAAATGAACCAGATAGACTATCTCGTCGAACAACAATAACCACCCATGCAACCAACGGTGCGATGAACAACAGGAAAAGTATTGTCGCCCTCACGGGTGGCATCGGGTCGGGCAAGAGTTATGTCTGCCAATTGCTCAAGCAGCAGGGCATCGTCGTCTACGACTGTGATGAGGCCGCCAAACGACTCATGCGAGAAGATGGTCAGCTGCGGCAACGGCTCATACAACTGGTGGGATCGGATGTGTACGTGGGAACGGATCTTCAAAAGTCGGTGCTCGCCCAGTTCCTGCTGGCATCAGAGGCCAACAAACAAGCGGTCAACGACATCGTTCACCCCGCCGTGGCCACCGACTTTCTACAGTCGCCGCTGCAGTGGGTAGAGAGTGCCATCTTGTTTGACGCTCATTTCGACCGACGCATCAGGCCCGACAAGGTGATATGCGTCACGGCACCCTTGGAGATTCGTGTGGAACGCATCATGCAGCGCGATGGCATCAGCCACGAAAAGGCCACGGCATGGATTAACAGTCAGATGCCACAAGAAGAGATGGTCCGACTGAGCGACATGGAACTCGTCAACGACGGAAAAGCTAATTTACCCCAACAAATAGAGAAAATTTTAGAACTGCTGCACCGCGACCACATCCTATAATATAAGGTGTACAGGGTTGCGGGGTGGTACATGTATCATCTATCAAACGAAAATTAACGAATAACAATGGAAACAATTCTTTCAATCGCAGGTAAGCCAGGACTTTATAAATTGGTGTCACGCGGAAAAATGAACCTCATCGTCGAATCGCTCGATGAAACACATCGCCGTATGCCGGCCTTCTTCACCGACAGGGTTACCAATTTGGGCGACATCGCCATGTACACCGACGCCGATGACGTACCACTGTGGAAGGTGCTCAAGGGCGTGGGCGAACAGGAACAAAACAAGCTGGTATCGTTCAATTATAAGAAGGCCAACAGCAAGCAACTGCGCGAATATTTCGCCAAGGTGCTGCCGTCATTCGATCAGGATCGCGTGCACGACAGCGACATCAGGAAACTGCTTCAGTGGTACGACATCCTCGTGAAGAACGACATGACCGACTTTGAAACCCTTTTCTCACCCGAAAAGAAAGAAAACGACGAGGAAGCAACCGAATAAAGGTAGGGGCGTGATTTATCACGTTCCGCTTTTCATGGAACGATGTTTTGTTTACGTTATTTAACATTTTTGCGTGCAATGTTTTAGGTTTGTCGGTTGTTTATTTTTCAGAAGCAACGCATACTTGTCATAAACACGGTCAAGACATGGGTTGCTTTGCTGACAAACAATGATAATTCTAACAAACAAAAAAATGAAGAAAATGAAGAAAAATGTAGGGATGGCATGGCTGTTAGCGGCTTGTCTTACCCTGGGTGCAACCTCGCTAACCTCTTGTCTTGGTTCCAACGAAGACAACCAGGTAAAGATCACGAAAGAAGAGGTACAATTGGCATTTGCCAAGGTGAAGGGTAAGCATACCGGCAAACTGATTTATCCGCAGCGGGTGGTGACGAGTGCCTCAGACCGCACTGACACGCTGGACATCTCGTGGTCGCTGACAACAGACAGTACGATGGTCATCCACAACTTCCCTGTCAAGGCCTTGGCAGAGAACGTGACCAACACCGAATTGCAGAAACTGCTGCTCACGGCACCCGCCCAGGACTTGAAGTGCAACATCGGCTTCTATAGCGTGTCGCCCGTAGCCTTTGTCATACAGCCCACCCGACTGACCTACCAGTTGGATGACCATGGGGTGAGCAAGAAGTATGAAGTGGCATTCTATTACAACATCCCCGGTTCGATCGGTGTTTACAATGAGAAGGAGGGACAGGCAAAGATGATTATGCAGATTGTGCAAGCAGCCATCTTCGAACAAGGACAGGAGAAGGAGCTTTTCCGACAAGGCATTCCTTTGATTTTATCTGAGAAGAAAAAGAAGTAAAAATATTCCCTGGGACCGCAAGGCACCCAGGGAATATTTTTTTGGGGAATAGGCTTTCGCCAGGTTTCCTAAGACCCATAGATTTCATAGAATCCCCTAGGGGTCCCTAGATTTCCTAGAATCCCTAGGGTTCCTAGTTTTCCTATACCCCCTAGGATTCCTATGATTATTTTTTATCCCAGGCTTTGCTTGATATCATCCAGCAAATCTTCCACGTCCTCGATGCCCACAGAGAGGCGGATGAGGGTGGGGTCGATGCCTGAGGCGCGCAACTGCTCGTCACTCAGCTGGCGATGGGTGTGGCTGGCGGGATGCAGCACGCAGGTGCGACTGTCGGCCACGTGGGTGGCGATGTTGATGAGGCGCAGCGAGTCCATGAACTTCACGGCCGTCTCGCGGTCACCTTTCAGGCCGAAGGCAATCACGCCGCACGACCCGCCCGGCAAGTATTTCTGTCCCAAGGCGTAATGCTGGTCACTCTTCAGTCCACAGTAGTGAACCCATGCCACGTGCTCATTTGCCTCAAGGAACTCGGCGATACGCTGAGCGTTCTGGCAGTGACGCGGCATGCGCAGGTGCAGCGTCTCCAGACCTAAGTTGAGCAAGAAGGCGTTCTGCGGCGACGGAATGGAGCCAAGGTCGCGCATGAGTTGTGCCACCAACTTGGTGAGGTAGCCCATTTTGCCGAAATCTTTCGCATACGTCAGTCCGTGGTACGAGTCATCAGGCATGCACAGTCCGGGGAACTTGTCAGCGTGCGCCATCCAATCGAAGTTGCCGCTGTCCACAACTACTCCTCCTACGGCGGCCGCATGTCCGTCCATATACTTGGTGGTAGAGTGGGTCACGATGTCGCATCCCCACTCGAAAGGCCTACAGTTAATGGGTGTGGCGAAGGTGTTATCCACGATGAGCGGCACGCCGTTGCGATGGGCGATGCGCGCAAACTTCTCGATATCCAGCACGCGGCATCCCGGGTTGGAGATGGTTTCGCCGAACATGGCGCGCGTGTTGGGGCGGAAAGCCTTTTGTATCTCCTCTTCCGATGCGTCCTGGTCGATGAAGGTGCAGTCGATGCCCAGTTTCTTCATCGTCACGCCAAAGAGGTTGAACGTGCCGCCGTAAATCTCGGTGGAGGCCACGATGTGCGATCCCGCCTCGCAGATGTTGAACATGGCGTAGAAGTTGGCAGCTTGTCCGCTGGAAGTGAGCATGGCACCCACGCCTCCTTCTAAGGCAGCTATCTTCTGTGCCACGGCGTCGTTGGTGGGGTTGGCCAAACGGGTGTAGAAGTAGCCCGATTTCTTCAGGTCGAAGAGCTGTGCCATCTCCTCGGTGTTATCATATTTGAAAGTGGTACTCTGATAAATAGGGGGTTGAACGGGTTGTCCGTTTTGTGGCTTCCATCCTCCGCGGATGCAGAGGGTTGCCGGTTTCAATTTCTTTTCCATAATTATTTATCTATAAAATATTCATTCTGCAAAGTTATACGTTTTTGAAAAAAACATCTCATGTTTAGCGTGTTTTTAGTATATTTGCGCAACGATTAAACTACAAAACTCATAAACTCGTCAACTCGTAAACTCGTAAACTAAAAACTAATGTCCACCCACTACTCCCTCCCCGGCTCGCTGCTCCTCTTAGCCCTGCAAGCCACCGCACAAAATCATCAACGCCCCAACATCCTCTACATCATGAGCGA
>CAMQBP010000061.1 GCA_946999025.1 uncultured Prevotella sp.
AAAACGTTTCGAATCGCTATAAACTCAAAAACCGGCTGCAAGTTTCAAGGCCTGCAACCGGTTTCTGATAATGCAAGCGGCTGCCATGAGGCAGCCGCTTGTTTGTTTTCTACAAGTGTTTACTCTGAAAAGTCAAGTACATTCTTGCGATTTGCTTCGATACGCTCGTACTCTTCTTTCGATCCTACAATGAGTTTCTCCCATTGGCGAAGTCCTGTTCCGGCAGGAATCAGGTGTCCGCAAATCACGTTCTCCTTCATTCCCTCCAGATGGTCTACCTTCGCACGGATGGCAGCTTCGTTGAGAACCTTAGTTGTTTCCTGGAACGAAGCGGCACTCATGAAGCTCTTGGTTTGCAAAGCGGCACGGGTGATACCCTGAAGTATCTGACTGGACGTAGCTGGAACCGCATCACGAACCTCTACGGGTCGCAAATCACGACGTTTCAATGCCGAATTCTCATCACGGAGCTTGCGCGCCGTCACAATCTGTCCTACTTTCAACACCTCGCTGTCACCAGCTTTGGTAACAACCTTCTTACCCCAGATACGATCGTTCTCCTCTGCAAAGTCGAGCTTGTCTACCAGTTCTTGCTCCAAGAATGTAGTATCACCCGGCTCGTTGATTTGAACCTTACGCATCATCTGGCGAACAATGATTTCGAAGTGCTTGTCATTGATTTTCACACCTTGCAAACGGTACACGTCTTGTACCTCGTTCACGATGTACTCTTGTACGGCGGTAGGGCCTTTGATAGCCAAAATATCATCGGGTGTGATGACACCATCAGACAACGGGGTTCCAGCACGAACAGCATCGTGTTCCTGAACAAGAATCTGCTTGCTCAATGAAACAAGGTACTTCTTTTGCTCACCAGTTCTTGAAGTGACGATGATTTCACGGTTGCCTCGCTTCACCTTGCCCATGGTTACCTCTCCATCGATTTCAGAAACCACAGCGGGGTTGGATGGGTTACGAGCTTCAAACAACTCGGTAACACGCGGTAGACCACCAGTGATATCACCTGCACCACCTACGGCACGTGGTATCTTCACCAAAGTTTGACCCGACTTGATGGTTGCCCCATCATCAACGACTACGTGTCCACCTACAGGGAAGTTATAGGTACCCAACACTTCTCCATTTTTACCGATGATGTCACAGGTAGGCACCAATGACTTATCCTTGGAGTCGCTAATAATCTTTTCTGTGAGACCCGTTGTTTCGTCAGTTTCAGCATGGTAGGTTTTACCAGCGACAACGCCATTAAACTTCAAGGTACCGGAATATTCTGAAACGATCAATGCGTTGAAAGGATCCCACTTAGCAATGAGGCTACCTTTTTTCACCTTGTCACCATGTTTGTAATAGAGTGAGCTGCCATAAGGTACATTCAGCGTACTCAACACGATGTCGGTGTTGGGATCGATGAAACGGATTTCAGCCAAACGGCTCACCACTTTCATACATTCAACGTCTTTCTCACCGTCACTCTCAATGAATGGTACGGTACGCAGTTCTTCAAACTCAATCTTGCAGTCGTTCTTTGCCACGATGCTGGCATTTGCAGCCGCATTACCAGCCACACCACCAGCGTGGAAGGTACGAAGGGTAAGCTGTGTACCCGGTTCACCAATGGCTTGAGCTGCGATAACGCCAACGGCCTCACCCTTTTGAACCATGCGGGCTGTAGCGAGGTTACGTCCATAACACTTCTTGCAGACCCCACGCTTGTTCTCACAAGTGAGCACCGAACGAATTTCAACACTCTCAATCGGAGATTCATCTATCTGTCGGGCTTTATCCTCTGTGATTTCCTCACCAGCCGCTACAATCAGTTCGCCTGTTGTCGGGTGAATGATGTCATGCACAGAAACACGTCCCAAGATACGTTCGTAAAGCGTCGAAATAATCTCATCCCCACTCTTCAGCGCTGTGCAGACCAGTCCACGCAAAGTGCCACAATCTTCTTCGGTAATGATGACATCGTGAGAAACGTCTACCAAACGACGTGTCAAATAACCGGCATCGGCAGTCTTCATAGCCGTGTCGGCAAGACCCTTGCGGGCACCGTGTGAAGATATAAAGTACTCGAGCACGGACATACCTTCCTTGAAGTTAGAAAGAATAGGGTTCTCGATAATCTGCTGTCCTTCGGCTCCTGCTTTCTGAGGCTTGGCCATCAAGCCACGCATACCAGAGAGCTGCTTGATCTGATCCTTAGAACCACGGGCTCCAGAATCGAGCATCATGTACACGGCATTGAATCCCTGGTCGTTCTCGGTCATTACCTTCATGAGGACATCACCCAGCTCATTGTTGACATGCGTCCATGCATCGATGACCTGATTGTAACGTTCGGTATCGGTGATGAATCCCATCTCGTAATTGGACTTGATTTGATTTACCTCGTCCTGGCCTTTCTTCACAATGCCTTCCTTCTCTTCAGGAATGATGATATCATCCAGGTTGAAGGAAAGACCTGCCAAGTAAGCCATGCGGTAACCCAAATTCTTGATTCCATCCAAGAACTCACATGCGCGAGCCATACCTACGACCTTGATAACATCCGAGATGATGCCACGCAGGGTTTTCTTAGAAATGATGTCATTGAAATAGCCCACTTCATCAGGAATGATTCCATTGACGATGACACGACCTACGGATGTTTCGACCATGCGGTCTTCCAACTGTCCGTTGACCAGATCTTTGACAATCACTTTCACAGGGGCATGTAAGTCGCATCGTCCTTCATTATAGGCGATGATGGCTTCTTCAGGACCATAGAAAGTAAGGCCAGCACCCTTGGATCCTGGACGTATCTTCGTTACATAATACAAACCAAGCACCATGTCCTGAGAAGGAACGGTGATAGGAGCACCATTGGCTGGGTTCAAGATATTGTGGCTCTGGAGCATCAAGATCTGTGCTTCAAGAACGGCCTCATTACTCAAAGGAAGGTGAACCGCCATCTGGTCACCGTCAAAGTCGGCATTGAAGGCGGTACAAGCCAAAGGATGCAACTGAATAGCCTTGCCCTCAATCAGCTTAGGCTGGAAAGCCTGGATACCCAATCGGTGAAGTGTAGGGGCACGGTTCAAAAGCACCGGATGACCCTTCATCACGTTTTCCAAAATGTCCCAAATGACAGGTTCACGACGGTCGACTATCTTCTTGGCGCTCTTCACCGTCTTGACGATGCCGCGCTCAATCAGTTTGCGGATGATGAAGGGTTTGTAGAGCTCGGCAGCCATCAACTTAGGCAAGCCGCACTCTCCCATCTTCAATTCAGGTCCAACGACAATCACCGAACGAGCTGAATAGTCAACACGCTTACCCAAGAGGTTCTGACGGAAACGTCCTGCCTTACCTTTCAGAGAATCGGACAACGACTTCAAAGGTCGATTGCTCTCGCTCTTCACGGCACTGCTCTTGCGAGAGTTGTCGAACAAGGAGTCGACTGCTTCCTGGAGCATACGCTTCTCATTACGCAGAATAACCTCAGGAGCTTTGATTTCCATCAAGCGTTTCAGACGATTGTTACGAATAATGACGCGACGGTAGAGATCATTCAAGTCGGATGTAGCGAAGCGGCCTCCATCCAATGGGACAAGCGGGCGCAACTCGGGTGGAATCACTGGAACAATCTTCAGAATCATCCACTCTGGACGATTGACATCCGTACTGGTACGGAAGGCTTCAACAACCTGCAAACGCTTCAAGGCCTCTGTCTTGCGCTGCTGGCTCGAGTCGTTGTTGGCACGGTCACGCAGCTCGTAAGAGATAGAATCCAAATCCAGATTGGCCAGCAAATCATAGACTGCCTCGGCACCCATCTTGGCAATAAACTTATTGGGATCCGTGTCCTCCAAGCGATCATTGTTTGGATCCAGTTGATGGTCGATGATGTCTAAATATTCATCTTCTGTCAATAAATCCATAACATGTGATCCATTGACTTCGGCTCCATCAGCGTCTTTACGTCCTTCCATGAGTCCTGGTTTGATTACTACATATTTTTCGTAGTAAATCACCGAATCAAGTTTCTTGGTTGGCATACCCAACAAGTAACCAATCTTGTTAGGCAAAGAGCGGAAGTACCATATATGCGCAACAGGCACCACCAATTCGATATGTCCGGAACGCTCGCGACGTACTTTCTTCTCTGTGACCTCTACGCCACAACGGTCGCAGACAATTCCCTTGTAACGAATACGCTTGTACTTACCACAAGCGCACTCGTAGTCTTTTGTAGGACCAAAGATGCGTTCACAGAATAAGCCATCCCGTTCGGGCTTGTACGTACGGTAATTGATGGTTTCTGGTTTAGTCACCTCACCGTATGAATTCTCCAGAATCTCTTCAGGAGAAGCCAAGCTGATGGTTATCTTCGTAAAATTATTTTTTACTTTTGTATCTTTCTTAAAAGCCATGTTCTTTATCTTTATTGTGTGAAAACAATCTATTCATAACTAATCGAGTTTCACGCTCAATCCGAGTCCACGCAATTCATGGAGAAGCACATTCAACGACTCTGGGATACCAGGTGTTGGCATAGCATCACCCTTGACGATAGCCTCGTATGCCTTACTGCGCCCAACAGTGTCGTCCGACTTGATGGTGAGGATCTCTTGTAATACATGACTGGCTCCGAAAGCTTCAAGAGCCCACACCTCCATCTCACCAAAACGTTGTCCACCAAACTGTGCTTTACCGCCGAGTGGCTGTTGGGTAATCAAAGAGTAAGGGCCAATAGAGCGTGCGTGCATCTTATCCTCAACCATGTGTCCAAGCTTCAAGAAATAGGTGACACCCACCGTTGCAGGCTGATCAAACCTCTTTCCTGTCTCTCCATCATAAAGATGGGTAGAACACAAGTGAGGCAATCCGGCCTTGTCAGTCCATTCTGACAAATCGTCCAATTTGGCACCATCGAAAATAGGTGTGGCAAATTTAACACCCAGCTTGCGGCCGGCAGCACCAAGGATAGCTTCGAATATCTGTCCCAAGTTCATACGAGAAGGCACGCCCAATGGGTTCAATACCAAGTCAACCGGACGTCCGTCTTCCAAGAATGGCATATCCTCCACACGTACAATCTTAGACACGATGCCCTTGTTACCATGGCGTCCAGCGAGTTTGTCACCCACACTAATCTTACGTTTCTTAGCGATGTATACCTTAGCCATCTGCAAGACGCCTGTTGGGAGTTCGTCACCGATAGAGATGGCAAACTTACGACGCTTCAATTCTGCATCAAGCAACTTGTATTTTCGGATATAGTTAAGTATCAACGTCTGGATGAGACCATTGGTATGCTCATCATCCGTCCAGTCGTTTGACTGAATTCCGTCATACTCCAGATTCTTCAAAGCGGCAGCTGTAAAATTGCTTCCCTTTGTAATAATCTCGGCACCCGTATAATCTTTCACACCTTGCGACTTTTTGCTCTCAGTCAAGGTCAACAGCTTGTCTACCAGGATATCCTTCAAGTCTGTGTTTTTGGCTTCGTACTCTTCGTCGATCTTCGCAAGAATCAGTTTATCATGCTTCTTGGTCTCACGTGTCTTGATGGCACGCGTGAAGAGTTTTTTGTCAATCACGACACCACTCAAGGATGGGTTGGCCTTCAAAGAGGAATCTTTCACGTCTCCCGCTTTGTCACCAAAGATGGCACGAAGCAACTTCTCTTCTGGAGAAGGATCGCTCTCACCCTTTGGTGAAATCTTACCAATTAATATGTCACCTGGCTCCACACGAGCACCTACTCTGATGATACCATTTTCATCAAGATCCTTGGTTGCCTCTTCACTGACATTGGGGATATCGTTGGTGAACTCTTCCATGCCTCGTTTTGTTTCGCGGACATCAAGAGAATACTCATCAACGTGGACAGAGGTCAACACGTCATCACGAACGACACGTTCGGAAATAACCACAGCATCCTCATAGTTGTACCCCTTCCATGGCATGTAAGCCACCAACATGTTACGACCAAGCGCCAACTCACCATTTTCAGTTGCGTAGCCCTCCGTTAAGATGTCGCCATCCTTCACACGTTGACCTTTCACACAAATAGGGCGCAAGTCAATGGTCATGTTTTGATTGGTACGACGGAACTTGGGAATACGATATTCCTTCAAGGCAGGTTCGAAACTTACGAACTCTTCTTCCTCTGTACGGTCGTATAAAATACGAATGGTTGTGGCGTCAACATATTCTATCACGCCATCACCTTCAGCAGTAATCATCGTACGAGAGTTTTCACACACCTGTTTCTCAAGTCCTGTTCCTACGATAGGTGCATCATTGTGTAGCAAGGGTACGGCCTGACGCATCATGTTACATCCCATCAATGCGCGGTGACCATCGTCATGTTCCAAGAAAGGAATCAACGCAGCAGAAACAGAAGCAATCTGCTGTGGAGAAACATCCATCAAGGCAACCTCATCGGGATCTACTACTGGGTAGTCGGCATCCTGACGACATTTCACATAGTCACGAATGAATGAACCATCCTTACGCAACGGAGCATTTCCCTGTCCAACAGGCAAATCTTCCTCTTCCTCGGCAGTCATGAACACGATATGATCATTGTTCATGTCTACTTTAGCATCCTTCACCTTTCGATAAGGGGTAACTATGAAGCCCATGTCGTTAATCTTTGCGTACACGCAAAGTGAAGAAATCAAACCAATATTTGGTCCTTCAGGACTTTCAATAGGGCACAAACGGCCATAGTGAGTGTAGTGCACGTCACGCACCTCGAAACCTGCACGTTCACGTGAAAGTCCGCCAGGGCCTAACGCTGACAAACGACGCTTGTGAGTAACCTCCGCCAATGGATTGGTCTGATCCATAAACTGTGACAATGGGTTGGTTCCAAAAAACGAGTTGATTACACTTGTGATGGTCTTGGCATTAATCAAATCAGTGGGTGTGAAAACCTCATTATCACGCACGTTCATGCGTTCACGAATGGTTCTGCTCATACGAGCCAACCCAATTGAGAACTGGTTGGATAACTGCTCACCGACCGTACGCACGCGTCGGTTAGACAAGTGGTCTATGTCATCCACCGTTGCATTGGAGTTGACCAACTGAATCAAATATTTGATAATCTCGATGATATCATCTTTGGTCAACACACGGATATCCATGTCGGTATCCAGGCCCAATTTTTTATTGATACGATAGCGACCCACTTCTCCCAAATCATAACGCTTGTCAGAGAAGAACAAGTTATTAAATACCTCTTTGGCACTGGCGTCATCTGCTGGATCAGCATTACGCAGCTGACGATAAATGTAGGTAACTGCCTCTTTTTCAGAGTTGGATGGATCCTTCGACAGCGTGTTAAAGATGATGGCAAATTTATTAGCCAACTCAGAATCCTTATGCAACAAAAGGGTCGAAGCTCCACTATCCAAGATGTCTTGTACATTCTCTGCAGTGATTTCAGTTTCGCGTTCCATGATGACTTCGTTACGCTCGATGGATACCACTTCACCTGTATCCTCATCAACAAAGTCTTCATTCCAGCTTTTCAGAACACGTGCAGCCAGTCGTCGACCAACAGCTGCCTTCATGTTCTTCTTATTCACCTTTATTTCTTCGGCAAGATCAAAGATTTGGAGTATGTCTTTATCCGATTGGTAGCCTATGGCACGCAACAAAGTGGTAACGGGTAATTTCTTCTTCCGATCAATGTAGGCATACATCACATTATTGATATCTGTAGCAAACTCAATCCACGAACCCTTGAACGGAATGATTCGAGCTGAGTACAACATCGTACCATTGGCATGCACACCTTGACCGAAGAACACACCTGGTGAGCGGTGCAGCTGAGATACAACAACGCGCTCGGCGCCATTGATAACGAAGGTACCGTTATCCGTCATATAAGGAATGGTGCCCAGGAAGACATCCTGTATAAAAGTACCAAAATCTTCATGATCAGGATCAGTACAATAAAGTTTCATCTTTGCCTTCAAAGGCACACTATAAGTCAAGCCACGCTCAAGACATTCGTCAATGGAATATCTGGGTGGATCGATATAGTAATCCAAGAACTCAAGAACGAAATTATTACGCGTATCGGTGATAGGGAAGTTCTCTGCGAACACCTTATACAAACCGTCATTCTTGCGTTCCTCAGGTGGTGTTTCCAACTGTAAGAAATCCTTGAAGGACTTTAATTGCACGTCGAGGAAATCCGGAAATGGAACCGGATTATGCACGCTTGCAAAATTAATTCTGTTATCAATGATTTTTGTAGCCATATATTTTATGATTGGGAAAGCTTTCCCGTGAGCCAATTAGGATTTTGTCATCTAAAGACACAAAAAGGTTAGGACGTGCTTACTGAGCAAATCCTAACCATATTCGTAATAAAGTAATTGGTACTGTATAGCCACTATGGCAATACAGCACCAAATTTTTTGAGCTTACTTGAGCTCTACCTTAGCACCAGCTGCTTCGATAGCCTTCTTCAAGTTCTCAGCTTCGTCTTTTGCCAAACCTTCCTTAATAGTAGCAGGAGCACCGTCTACCAGGTCTTTTGCTTCCTTCAAGCCAAGGCCACATGCTTCTTTCACGGCCTTAACAACCTGAAGCTTGGTACCACCTACTTCTGTCAAGACAACATCAAAAGATGTCTTCTCTTCAGCTGCATCAGCTGCACCAGCAGCAGGACCAGCAGCTACAGCAACAGCTGCAGCAGCGGGCTCAATACCATACTCGTCCTTGAGGACTGTTGCCAACTCATTAACTTCCTTAACTGTCAAATTTACCAATTCTTCAGCAATAGCTTTAATATCTGCCATTTTATTCTAAAAATTTAATTTATTTTTTATCTTATTTATTTACTCTTAATACCATCAATGAATGACCATCATTGATTACTCAGGACGCTCGCCTAATGTCTTCAGCACGCCATGAATGGTGTTTGCACCCGATTGGAGAGCAGAAACAACGTTCTTTGCGGGTGATTGCAGCAATGCAACAATCTCTGCAATAACTTCGTTCTTACTCTTGAGAGCAGCCAGCTCAGCCAATTTATCAGCACCTACATAGATACTTTCTTCAGCATAAGCAGCTTTGAGTGCAGGAATTCCTTCCTTTTGATATTCCTTCAGTAATTTAGCAGGCACATTAGCTGTTTGTGTAAACATCACAGCCGTGCTGCCTTTCAAACTATCGTACAAAGGTTCAAAGTCAACATCAGATGCTTCGAAGGCTTTACGCAGAAGCGTATTCTTCACAACGACCATCTTAATCTCGTTCTTGAAGCATTTACGACGAAGCGCACTGGTAGCTCCAGCATTCAATCCTGTAAGATCTACAAGATAGAAATGCGGAAACTCCTTGAGCTTCTCACCTAGTTCGACGATTATAGTATCTTTTACTTCCTTTTTCATTTTACAAAACTTTTAGAGTTATTCAACTGATTTAGGATCAATCTTGATAC
>CAMQBP010000062.1 GCA_946999025.1 uncultured Prevotella sp.
TTTGACCTCAAAAAAAAGCTCAAAATCTAACAAAGCTAATTTATAGAACCAGCCTATTTTCTCATCACTCTGTAGCTTGATTGATTCCATTGTTTTTCACTCGAAAACCAATCTCCATGACTTTGACTGCCAATGTCATTGACTTTGACAACCAAACTCTATCACTTTGACAACCAAACTCAATGAGATTGCACGACAATGGGAAAAGCCTGTAAACACCTGCGTTTTGAGGTTGAATAAAAGCGCTGTTCAATTGGTCGGCAACCCTTGTGTTTACAGACCGGCGCACCTGACCGCCCTGATGCCAATTTGTAAACGTTGTCTACTCATGTACGTTTTGAGAGTCATCGGTTCTTCCACCACTTTTCCGTGAATGGAGGAGGCATTGAGCAGATGCAGGCCATCGTCATGCCAGATGGCTATGCCGACGTGACTGGTATCCAGCCCTTTCCGGCTGGTGAGCATGGCCAGGATGTCACCGTCTTTGATGCACCGCCTGAGGAGGGGCGTATTGCGAATGCTGTCTTTGGGAATGTATAGATATTCGTTGCCTGTCAGTTCAATCTCCATTTCTCGAATGGCTGCGATGACCTCCGGCTTGCCCTTCATCATCGGATAATATTGCGGATGGGTTGTCATGTAGTGCAGGTCGAGCACCTGTGTGGCCGAGAAAGGCGGGTCAAGCTCTTCAACATGCCGGATGTAGCCCATGCGCACGTTGTCTTCTATCCAGGATGAGAAGTAGTGAAGACGGTTGGGATAAGCCACTTTTCCATTGCGATATCTGATGAGTCGCAGAAATTGGCAGAAGTCTAGAAAACGCTTTTGATGGTTCTTGTGGCATAAGAAAAGTGCCAAAACATTTTCTACATACGTTGTACAGTCAAGTTCGCGCAAGTTGATGACCAGGTTCTCCCCGTCGTTGTTTTCCAAGGTCTTGGCAATATAGGGTGTTCCAATCAGCTGGCGAGCAAAATAAATCACCATGTTTGTGCTTTTGTCTTGCTGGCGTGCAGAGGCGAGAAGTTGCTCAACCTTGACGCTGTCTGATTTTTCATATTGTATGGTTTGCCCGAAGACCTGTAGGCAGAAGGTAGATAATAGTAAGAATAATAATCGCATATATCAAATTATTTTTGTTTACGTTTTCCAAAATTCACTCCAACATAGATGTTGAAGTTGCCGAAAATGGTACTTGTTGAAAATTGGCCTTTCTGATAGTTGTATGCGTGGAAGATAGCGCTTGAACCCACATAGTAGCGTGTATTGTTCCACACAACGCCAAGCCGGCCTACTGCATCGACGTTGAAATTCTTCAGATTATAATCATGGGTAGTGGTTTGTTCTTTCATAATGTCACCCACGCTGTGCTTGTATGCCAGTCCCAGGCACAGTGATGACGCGAACAGCCAGTTGTGGGCAAACACCCAGTTGTAAGCATATCCGCCAGAAACTGAAATGTCGGAGTAGTGATAATTACCAAATGTCAGACGTGTGTCTTCTTTCGTTTTTCCCTCTTCCCCTGGTTTTAACACCGATCTGACCAGATGATTAAGTTCAGACAGGTCGATGCTCATCTTGTGCTTGGTATAGCCAATGCCCACCATAGGCGACCCATAACTTCTTCGTTGTACGGTAGATTGACTGAAAGCTGCCGGGTAAGAGAATTTGCGGTGATTGAAAATGTAGTAGAGATTGAAGCCCTTGATGCTCGACTTGAACCCATTAAACGGTTGCTTCTCAAGGGGTTTGGTATCGATTTTATCATCAATATACAGACTTCTGATGGTATATAAGTTGCCCGTTTTACGATAAAACAAGTCTACGGTGAGGCGTGAAGAATAGAGGCTAAGGTCTATTTCTTGGCGATCCTTATTCTTGTCGTAGTGTTTGAGATCGAACGTGTAGCCCAGAAAAAACCACCTGTAGCCAACGTATGGTCCTATTTTGATGCTGGGTTGGGGTGCCAAAGTGACGGATTGTCCTTTGTGGTTGCGCAAGCGATAGCCCTCGTATGTGTTGGTGTTTTGCAGCATCACGGTATAATTGTAATGCTGTGGTTCGACATAATTGGTGTCTACGTCCGAAAAACTCTCCACAAACTTGACCGCCCCCTGAGTTAGTTTCTTGAAGAAACCTTTTCTCTCTGGGATGGTATCAGCCATCATGTGGGTCGAAAATACGACCAGCAGCAGTAGTGTGTATCGTTTGTATTGGAGCATCGAAATAGGTATGCAGTTAAAATTTACCCAATATTCTGTCCATCACCCAGTTCACTGGCGTGGCACTGATACTCGTGCAGGTGCAGACACCGATACCTTGCAGGTCTTCAGTGACCGCTTTGATGATGGGTAACTGAACGTATGACGGGTTTGGAACCGTGATGTTTCGAATGCCGTCAGAGGTGATTAACTGAATAGGATGATAGTTGTAAACCGAGAACGACAGTGAGCCTTGCTCGCCAACCACGTCGATGCTGTCTTCCTTTGCACTCTGATGACCCACGAAGCACCATGACCCGCTTCCCGGAAGTCCATTCTCAAAAAGAAAACAGGCACTGATGGTGTCCTCGGCAGAGTATAGGTGTGCCCGGTTGGCGCAATAACCATGCGCCCGGGTAATCACACCAAAGAATTCTTGCAGCAAGTCAAGTTGATGAGGTGCCAGGTCATAGAAGTAGCCTCCGCCGGCGATGTCGGGTTGCAGTCGCCATGGAAGATGACGGCTGCCGCTGTAATCCAGATCCCGGGGAGGAACAGAAAAACGCACTTGCACGTTGGTCACCGTGCCGATGGTCCCACTATCCAGGATACTTTTCACCTTCTGAAAATAGGGTAGGTATCTTCTGTAGTAGGCTACAAAGCAGGGAACTCCTGTCTGCTGGCTTACTCTGTTGATGCGCGCGCAGTCTTCATAACTTGCCGCCAAAGGCTTCTCTATGTACACAGGTTTGCCCGCCTTCATGGCCATGATGGCGTAGGTGGCATGGCTGGAGGGTGGGGTAGCGATGTAAATGGCGTTCACCTCGGGGTCATCGATGAGCTGCTGCGCATCGGTATACCATTTCTTGATGTGGTGACGCTCGGCGTACGATAGCACTTTCTCCTTGCTCCTGCTGTACACAGCTTCTACATGCGATCCCTCAACCTCATTGAAGGCGGGCCCCGATTTCAATTCGGTGACCTCGCCGCATCCTATGAATCCCCAACTGATATGTTTCATATTAATTGAAAACGAAGTTAATGATGAACAGAATGGCCAACGTTACGAGTGTGATGTTGAGTTGTTTCCAACGGCCAACACACAACTTCAAAATCACGTAGCTCAAGATGCCAAGACAGATGCCGTCGGCAATGGAATAGCAAAGTACCATGGTAATCATGGTAATGAAGGCAGGGAAAGACTCGCTGACGTCACTCAAGTCGAGTTTTTTCACCGAGTCGAGCATCAGCACACCTACTAACACCAATGCGCCACTGGTAGCAGCACCGGGGATGAGGAGAAAGATGGGCGATACCAAAAGGGAAAGGAGGAAGAGAATACCCACAAATGCTGACGTCACTCCGCTTCGGCCACCTTCCGCAATACCCGATGCACTTTCAATATAGGTGGTGATGGTGGAGGATCCGAGCATGGCGCCACAGGTGGTACCAATGGCATCGCTCATCATAGCTTCTTTCACTCTTGGAATGGAACCGTCGGGTTGTACGATGCCCGTTTTCTCTGCCAAACCGACCAAAGTGCCAATGGTATCGAAGATGTTGACAATGAGCAGCGAGAAAATCACCAATAGGGTCTTGATGTTGAGGAACCCGTTGAAGTCGAAATGACAGAAGATGGGAGAGATGTCCTGTGGCGCGGAAACCGGCAGCCAGCCATCAGGTATCATGGTGACGCCCATAGGTATGCCAATGAGCGTGGCGGCAATGATGCCATAGAACAGCGACCCTTTGACGTTGCGGGCCATCAGGATGCCACTCAGCAGAATGGCGATGATGCCCAATGTCGACTCGGGGGTGAAGGCACCCAAGCCCACAAACGTGCCTTCTTTGGCCACGATGATGCCCGCATTCTTTAGTCCGATAAACGCGATGAACATGCCAATGCCCGCAGAGATGGCGTACCGCAGGTTCTTGGGTATGCTGTCGAGAATCAATTCGCGTACATTGAAAAAGGTAATGAGTAGAAACACGAGCCCCTCAATGAGCATGATGGCCAGGGCTTGTTCCCATGAATAGCCCATAGCCTGACAGAGCGTGTAGGCAAAAAAGGCGTTCAGTCCCATGCTGGGAGCCTGTGCAAAGGGCAGTTTGGCCATGAAGGCCAGCAGCAAGGTGGCTATGGCAGCTGACAAAGCCGTAGCCGTGAAGAGCGCGCCCTTATCCATTCCCGTACTCGAGAGAATGGCAGGATTGACGGCGAGGATATAACTCATTGTTAAGAATGTGGTTGCTCCGGCAATCAATTCTGTTTTCATTTTCATGTTCTTGGTATCGAAGCCAAGAAGTTGTGTGAATGGTTTCATGAGATATGTTTTGAAGATTCTTACAGTTTGGTTATTCTTCGCCTTTCTCCAGCCAGGCATCTATGAGCATTCTGGCAATGGAAAGCTTCTCTGGAATGGTGGGAAGATTGTTTTTGGAGAACCAATCCCCCTTGCTTAATTCTGAACGCTGCAACCGTACCTCACCGCTCACATAGTCGGCATTGAAGCCCACCATCAAGCCAGAGGGGTAGGGCCATGGCTGCGAACTGAAATAGGTTACATTCTTGATCTTAATGCCCGTTTCCTCCATGACCTCGCGATGAACGGCTTCCTCCAGCGTTTCGCCAGTTTCGACGAATCCCGCCACCAGTCCATAAAAGTCGGTTTTGAAGTTTTTTGCATGAACCAAAAGCACTTCATCTCCGCGGTGTATCAGCACGATGACGGCTGTGGCCAACTGTGGCCACACTTCTTTTCCACACTGGGTGCAGCGTTTTGAAATGGCGGTGTGCATCTGCATTGGGCCACCACATACGCCGCAAAACTTGGTGTTGAAGTCCCAATAGAGTAGTTCGTGGCACTTTCCCGCCATTAAATATAAGTCGTGGGGCAGCTTGTAGAATGAAGCGCGCAGCCCAGACATTTCATATTGTAGGTTGTTGGTGATGGGCTCATCTATTCGAAATGCCCGAACAGGAGTGCCGTCCGCCAGGTTTGCCACATCCATGATATGTGTCCAAGCCTTTGTGGGTATCGGTGGTTCATCGGCAAGCGGTATGGTATACAGTCCGTTTGCTTGTTTTTCGAGCACGAGGTCTGTTTTACAAAATATAAAAAACAGGGTTTTCATTTCTCATCTTCCTCTCTTTGTGGTTGTCCAAAGATAAGCATTTTATCTCGTTTCAATGCAGGTATGGCCCACGCTGCGGGTACAAACTTCCAGTTATTGTTGGGTTTGGGATTTATTTCTCCACATTTTTCAATCCATTGCATGAGATAATAACGCTGATCGTGCGTGCTCTCAAACACAATACGGTGCTTCAATTCGGTCATGGAAATGCCTGCGCCACGTGTCAAGAGTTCACCACCGCCATTGCCTCTGTAACTGTTCATGGCAACCTTATACGTCTTCTTGAGGCTGAATGGCGTACCATCACTCATTTTCAAGATGTTAACTTTGTTTCCTTTTGGCTTGGTGACATCAACTTCATAATCGATGCCAGCGGCACTGTCGAAATTGAATGTGAAGTTTTTGAAGCCATAACGTTGTTGGTCATCCTTGGTTTTGTTGTCGATGAGGAGAATGTGGTCGTCAGGAGAGGTCATGGTGTTGACCCACAAATCGTAGCTCATTTCTAAGTAGTTGCGAATCTCTTCGCCTGTCATCTTGAGCACATAGATATTATTTTCGTATTTGTAGAGATTGAAAAGATCACTTACAAACACATCGCCCGCCTTGATTTGGGCATTAAAAGCAAGGGGAGCGTTGAACGAGATGTCGGCTCCGGTAACCGTCAGCTGTAGGTTGTGAATCAAATCCGTAAAGGCTGAACTGCCAAAATAGCAATCACGACTGTAAATAGTGTGTTGAAATGATCCAATCTTCCTATTGACAAAGGCGTTGACGGCATTGATGTCGTTTTGAAAATGCGCCATGAATGTTTGGTCAATCTGCTCATTTCTAATGTCTACCACGCATCCGTTGACCTGCTTGCGTGATACGACATGGTTTTTCTTTCCTTTTCGTATCTGCTCATTCAGCGTTATCCTTATTTCGCTATCGGTTACGTTGATGGCGTTACAACCAGGATTAAGACAAACAACAGGTTTGCCTTTGCTGTTGAGAATGGTACTGCTGTGAGGGGTGTGGTCGTGTCCAAAGAGTATCAAATCGAAGCCCGGAACCTCTTTTGCCACGCGCAAGGAGGCGTCTTCTTCGTAGGTTGGGGTGGTAATGCCACCCTGTTTGCCCGAATGAAACAAACCAATGACGATGTCGGGGTGTTCGGTTGTTTGTAATACGTTCATCCAGTGGCGTGCCGATTGCACCATGTTTTCGAAACGAAGTCCACTCCATAACTTTTCTTGAAGCCAGTTGGGAATGGCCGGCGTGAGCATGCCAAGGATGGCAATCTTAACACCATCCCGTTCAAGAATGGTGTATGGATGAACGTATGGTTGTTGAGTTTGGGTGTTGACAATGTTGGCTCCGAGGGTAGGACACGACACTTCACGAATCCACTTGTCGTACACGGCATGCCCGGTTTCGATGTCATGATTGCCTATGGTCTGTGCGTCATACTGCATGTAGTTGACAACAGATGCTGCGATGTTAGGGCCTTGCGGGTTGACATAGTTGCTGTAATAGCAGATAGGCTGACCTTGTAATATGTCGCCGTTGTCCAGTAGAATGAGATTCTTCCCATATTTTGCCCGCAGAGAGTCAACATAGGTCATCACTCGGGCAAGACTACCTGCCTTTGGTCTGCGATTGATGAAGTCGTAAGGGAAGAAACTGCCATGGACATCACTGGTTTGGATGATGCGAAGTTCAATCGTTCTGCTCTTGGCCATGATGCTTGTACTGCAACAAAGTGCAATGAGGCACCCCGTAAAATATCTTTTCATGTTTATCACTCATTTGTGCAAAGTTAGTAGAAAAAAATGACTAACCGAAACGAATGATAAGGTTATTTACGCAATTTGTTGACAGGTTGTTTGGTAGCACAATTCACCATTTCCACCAACGCTTTTTGGGTTTGGGCTCTTCGGCAGTTTGTCCTCGTAAGTAGGCTTCACGAATCAAGTCTTTGGTTGTTTTATGATCGTGTATCATGTGATATATTTGACCCCAGTCGGGCAATCCGCCAATGTTGCGGTCGTCGATGAAGATATCGGCCTTAATCTTTCTGGAGAAATGGTTGTTGTTGGAGGTTCCTTCCTCTTCTGGATAGTCCTTGTTGACAGTCCAAAACTCAACCCCGCGTTCTTTGCACCAATCTACAGCCTCTTGCAGGAGAGTTCCCTCTCGTACACTCCATAAGATAAGTCGATGATGCTCTTTAATCAGCATCTTGAGTGTTTCGGTAGCGAAAGGTATCTCTTGTCCTATTGCGGGGTACTTATGTTCTACGATGGTTCCGTCAAAATCAACAGCTATTGTCATCTATTTGAAATCAGTTAAATATGAATGGTGGCGAATATGAAAATGGTGTTGGCACGTCACCAAGCGCATTAGCGCTTGATGGACGTGTCGTTCTTGTCTCCATAATGGCTGTTGGCATAGTTGCCGTAAGAACCGTAATTGCCATAGTTACCATACGATCCGTATTTCCCATATTTTCCACCGTATCGTCCATACCTTCCATACTTTCCGTATCTGCCATATCCATAATAATATCCATACTTCTTCTTGGACATGTCGATGCCATTGATAACGATGGACATGTTAGGAAGTTTCTTTTCGTTTGCCAAGCTATTGATGAGCCCGAAGCTTTCCTTGGGCGTATAATCAGCTCGACACATGTAAACCGTGGCGTCTGCTACACGAGCTATTTGCAACGTGTCGGTGACGAGTCCAACTGGAGCTGAGTCAATGATAATATAGTCGTATTTTTCTTTTAAAATGTTGATGATGACGTCGAGTGATGGGCGCGCAATCAATTCGGCAGGATTTGGAGGAATGGGTCCTGACATGAGAAGATCCAGGTTGTTATTCACGCCCGATGGCAAAATTTGGCTTTGGATTTCTTCCCAGTTAGGCTGCTCCTTGGTCAGCAACATGGTAATGCCATGATGATGGTCGTTTATTTCAAAGAGTTCGGCCAAGCGAGGCTTGCGGATATCCAGTCCCACGATAATCACTTTCTTGCCAAGCAATGCGAAGCTGACAGCTAGGTTAGAGGCGTTGAATGTCTTTCCTTCGCCAGAGGTACTCGAAGTGAAGAGGATGACCTTCTGGTTTTCTTTCAACATGAACTGGAGATTGGTTCGCATGCTTCGGAAGATTTCTTCCATCTGGTTGTTCTGGTTTTCATGAACAACAATGTCGGCTTTTGTCTTAGCTGTATCACTGGCAACGGCGACGTCGCCCAAGATAGGCAACTTGGTGAGCTTGGCAACATCATCGTGTCCTTCTATCCTATAACGGAAAAAGTTAATCAAGAACAGGATGAGTGCAGGAATGCCAAGTCCCAAGAGCAAGGCGATGAGGAAGATGAGTTGTCTTTTAGGACTTACTTGTCCACCGTTGGCGGGCTCATCTATCAATATGCCTTTGTCGGCAGTTGCAGCAAGCGAGATAGAGTTCTCTTCTCGCTTCTGTAATAACATCAAATAGAGTCCTGATTTAACATCTTGCTGTCGTCCAATCTGTGTAAGCATTCTTTCTTGCTCCGGACTGGCAGTGAGCTGTCCTTGGTACTTGCCGTATTGTGAAGCAACATTATTGCGCTGAATTTGAAGTCCCTTCTTGGCTTGAGCCATGGCACGATGGATGCTGTTGTTCAAATCATCCAATTGAGAAGTAAGGGGTGTAACCGTTGGTGAGGTCTCAGAAGCACTGCGAAGGAGTCTCTTTCTTTCCAATGCAATTTCATTGTACTTACTAATCAAACCGTTCACTGTAGCGTCTGAAATGCCTACGTTAGCGGGGAGCGTTTGGTATTGGTTGCTGGGCTGCGACATGCTTTCTTGCACGCTGTTGAGCAAGGCTACTTGTGTGTTGGCTTCTGCCAGCTTCTGATCGTACTCGTTTGCATTTTGCATGGCTTGACCGGCATTCATCGCTTGATCTACCATTCTGTTGCGTTTCTTATAGCTTTCCAGCTGTCCTTCAGTAGCTCCCAATTCTTCACTAATCTTTTCCAGACGGCTGTTAATGAAGGCTTCTGTATTGCGTGCTACCTCGTTTTTGTCCATGTTGGCCTGTCGGTTGTAGCAGATGACCAATTG
>CAMQBP010000063.1 GCA_946999025.1 uncultured Prevotella sp.
TGATGACCATGTCGGCGAAGCCATCTCCATGCAAGTCTTGGTTGGTAATGTTGTACACATATTCAGGGACAGGGAAGGTGGTTCCTTTGAGTTGAGGTGCTGGCAGAGGCTTTTGCCACGTAAAAGAAATATAATCCAAACGAACCGGACCGCCAGAGTTCGTGGATATCTTGACCGAATCAGTCGTGCCTGTTCTGTTGATCTCATACACTGCACTCGCTTCATTTCCACTATCATGGTCTCTTAAACGGATGTTCAACGTCCCCAATTCGGTATTATGATAGGTTACGGTTGCCTGAGATGCCGTGCCAGCTGATAGATTGACTGACATCTTAGCACGACCTTGACACGCCTTAGACGGAATGATAAAAGTCTTGGAAGAACCTGCTGGAATGGGATTGGGGTCAAACAAGTTGCGCCCGCCGGCATACCACGCATGTGCGTCGACTTCGTAAAGGGTGTGATAATCATCTGGCGAAGGATAGAAAGATGCCAGAAATGCAGTAGAATCGACAGACGTGGGTGCGTCATCTGTCTGCGTTAAAAAGTAATAGCCATAGTCAGAATAGGGGTTGCGAGTGCGACGAGTGGCTGTGTTGGATTCCCATGACACTGGCCCGTATGCATAAAACAATCGACGCCCATCAACCCAACAGGTGGGAACTTCCTTCAAATCATCGGTTGCCACCAACTCTTCTGCAACCAGTTTCTCATTTTGCAACCTACCACCATAGCCATAAACCTTCACCTTATTAATATCTGTAAAGCCGGCTTTACGAATCAAGTCATCCGTCAATCGGTACACGCCCGATGCGGGTACACGTATTTTTGCCCACTTACCTGACGCCAATACCGAGTGAGCCGCATAACGACTTGTGCCGCCTGCTCTTGTCTGTACGGCGGCATGTCGCAGCGATTGTTTGCGTGGCTGGGCTTCTAATCGCAGCATGAAGCTGACCAAAATTTGATATTTGCCGTCACGAAACACCAAAGGACAAAAGTCTACCTCCAACAATCCTTTCTTTCTATCCAAAGCCAACTGCTGTCGGATAGGTGGCATGGCTGGCAATGGCGCATCAGACAATTGTCTGTATCGTGCGATGTCGGCGGACGTCATGTCGATAAATTCGGGGTAAAGAATAGAAACAGAATAGGAAGAATTGGCGTATTGATCGCCCAGCGCAAAGGAATAGGAGAAATGAGGCAGCCGTGAATCTATCTTCACGTCAGCTGCCGTCAAGTTAAAGAAACGCTCTTGAGCAGAAAGACTCAAGCACAAAAGCGACAAAAAACCAATAACAAGAAATTTGATTCCTCTCAACACGCGTTCTAATTCTGTGTTTATTTACAATTCATTTCAAGCACCTTCCAGTCTGCCAGATACCCCTCCAAATGGTTGTTTACCTCCACAGGACCTGTTCCCGCAGGCGTACCAGTGTACAAGATATCACCAGTTTTCAAGGTAAAATACCGACTGATATAAGCTATCAGCTCATCAATCTTATACAACATGTCTCCCGTGAACCCTTCTTGCACCGTCTTACCATTGATATCAAGATGGAAGTTGAGCGCCTGTACGTCGCGAAACTTGCCCACATCTATCCAGTCACCCAACGCTGCCGCACCATCAAATCCTTTGGATAGCTCCCAAGGCTGCCCTGCTGAGCGTAACTTTTGTTGCAGTTCACGGGCGGTAAAGTCAATTCCCAGGGTAACAGCATCGTAGTAACGGTGGGCAAATCGTTCTGAGATAGTCTTACCTAATCGACAAATCCGCACGACCACTTCGGCCTCGTATTCTATCCTCCCCAAGTCATCGGGAATGAAGAACGGCTTATGATCTTTAAGCAAAGCCGAATCAGGCTTCATGAAAATCACAGGATTCTCTGGTTTTGATAACGTTCCCAACAGCTCTTTATTGTGCTGTGCGTAATTCATTCCAACGGCAAATATCTTCATCTCTTTGACTTTTTTTCTATTGATTCTACGCAGCCAGCAGCTGCAATTTGGTATGCTGCAAAGATACTACAAATTAAAATAAGTAGCGAAGATAAACGGAAAAAGCCCGATTGAGAGGTTCTCAACCGGACTTTTCTATGCCACTAAACTTCCTTTCTTGGAAGCTATTTCTTAATCTGCACGCAAGCTAAAACGCTTGAAATCCACGATTTCCAAGTCCTTGTCAGCCTGTTTCAGATATTCAGAAACAGTGATTTTGCTGTCCTGGATATATTCTTGGTTCAACAAACAGTTTTCTTTGAAGAACTTATTCATACGGCCTTTGGCAATATTCTGAATCATGTTTTCTTGCAAGTGCTCCTTCTTGTCAGCTGCAGTTTCAGCCTTAATCTTACGAATCTCTTCTGCTTGCTCAGCGGTAATCTCACCCTTGCGGAGGCCTTCCTCCATGTGTTCCTCGCTCTCAGCGATATACAAGTTGAAGCCAGCCTTCTTCAATGCGGCTGAAACAGCCTTCTCAATCTGCTCTTCTTTGGTCTTCTCTACGGCCACCTTGTACTCAGCATCTTTCACTTCTTGCGAAACGTTTTCTTCATTCAAGGCCACAGGGTTCATCGCAGCAACCTGCATGGCGATGTTGTGAGCCTGCTCTTCGGCAGGTTTGTTGGTCTGAACCATCGTGCACAAGATGTTCTTGTTCATGTGGTTGTATGCCTCGATGTTTTCTCCTTCGATGAAACGATAGCCATCCAACTCCATCTTCTCGCCTGTGATACCAGAACGAAGTTTAACAGTTGTGGCTACATCTTTTCCATCTGCGAGCTTCAAAGTAAGGATTTCATCGATGGTCTTGGCCTTAGCAGCAACGGCAGCGTCGAGGATGTTTTGTGTACACTCGATGAAGTCCTTGCCGTTAGCCACGAAGTCGGTTTCGCACTTCAAAGCGATCATTGCAGCGAAGTCTTTGTCAACTTTCACAAGCACACAACCGTTTGAGGTCTCACGATCAGAACGCTTGGCAGCGATAGCCAGTCCGCGTTCACGAACCAACTCAACAGCCTTATCCATGTCACCAGCCGCTTCGGTCAACGCTTTCTTGCAATCAGCCAGACCAGCGCCGGTCATTTTACGAAGCTTTTGTATATCAGCAATTGTTACAGCCATAATATAAAAATCTTATTTATTGGGTTAATATTATTCTTTTATAAAAAAGGACAGAGAAGAATGAAGAGCGCACCAGATATGTAAAGAACATACCTTTCCCCCTTCGTTCTTCTCTATTCAATATGATTATTCAGCAGCAGGAGCTTCTTCTTTAGCTTCAGCTTCCTTGTTTTCTTCCTTTGCAGGCTCAGCCTTTTCAGCTACTTCCTCTGTTCCTTCAGCCTTCTCAGCCTCTTCGGTCTGCTTGCGAGCTTTGCGAGCACGCTTTGGCTTAGCCTCTGCAGCTTCCTCTTGCTGCTCTGCAGCTGCCTTTTCATCAGCCTTTTCAGCCTTGCGCTCCTCCAAACCCTCAGCGATGGCTTGGCAGCAAGCAGTCAAGATAACTTCTACAGAATCTTTCGCATCATCATTTGCGGGAATCACGAAGTCGATGTTCTTAGGATCTGAGTTGGTGTCAACGATAGCAAACACAGGGATACCCAAGCGATTGGCTTCCTTCACAGCGATGTGTTCCTTGCATACGTCTACAACGAATAGTGCAGAAGGCAAGCGTGTAAGGTCGGCAATAGAACCCAAGTTCTTCTCTAACTTGGCGCGTTGGCGTGTAATCTGAAGCAACTCACGTTTGGAGATGTTTTCGAATGTGCCATCAGCCATCAGCTTGTCGATGTTTGTCATTTTCTTCACAGCCTTACGAATGGTTGGGAAGTTGGTGAGTGTACCACCAGCCCAACGCTCGTTCACGTATGGCATGTTTACAGATGCAGCCTTCTCGGCTACGATGTCCTTAGCTTGTTTTTTAGTAGCGACAAACAAAACCTTCCTACCAGACTTCGCAATCTGTTTCAAAGCTTCGGCTGCTTCGTCTATCTTTGCAACCGTTTTGTTCAGGTCGATGATGTGAATGCCATTGCGCTCCATGAAGATATAGGGAGCCATGGCTGGATTCCATTTGCGACGGAGGTGTCCGAAGTGGCTACCTGCCTGCAATAATTGGTCAAAATTTGTTCTTGACATTTTTCTTTTCTTTAAATTGTTTACTTTCTTTTTAGTTGATTAGAACCAATCTTCGAGTAGTTCGCCACGCATGGGAAATCTCGAGGATTTAGATACTAAACGGGTGATCAGTTTACGAGTTGATAGTTTACAAGTTTACGAGTTGATAGCTTGTAAGTTTATGAGTTAACTGTTTGCAGGTTTACAAGTTTACGAATGAACCGTTTACAGGTTTACGAGTTGATAGCTTGTAAGTTTACGAGTTAACTGTTTGCAGGTTTACAAGTTTACGTGTTGAAAGTTTACAAGTTAAGAAGTATCACCTCGTCAACTTGTCTACTCGTGAACTTGTCAACTACTCTCCTCATTAACGCTTACTGAACTGGAAGCGACGACGGGCCTTGGGCTGTCCTGGCTTCTTACGCTCAACAGCACGGCTGTCACGTGTCAAGAATCCATTGTCCTTCAACACCTTCTTATCTTCAGCATTCAACTTGACGAGCGCACGGGCAATGGCGAGGCGAAGTGCCTGGCTCTGACCTGTGAATCCGCCACCATCAAGGTTGGCCTTGATGTCATATTTTCCTTCAACCTCAAGTGTTTCCAATGGCTGTTTAACCACGTAACGCAAGATAGCTGATGGGAAATAGGTTTCAATATCTTTTTTGTTAATCGTTATTTTGCCGGTACCTTCAGTGAGGTATACGCGAGCGATGGCGCTCTTGCGACGGCCTATTGCATTGATTACTTCCATCTTTCCTTATTATTTATACTGGTTAATATCGATAGCCTTAGGCTTCTGTGCAGCCTTGTCGTGCTCAGCGCCTTCGAATACATACAGGTTGCTCAGCAAAGAACGTCCCAACGGGCCCTTTGGCAGCATACCTTTCACGGCATGACGAACAATCTTGTCAACACCGTTCTTGCGAGTACGAAGCTCAGCAGGGGTGTTGAAACGCTGTCCACCAGGATAACCGGTATAACGTGTATAAAGTTTGTCTGTTTCTTTCTTGCCAGAGAACTTGATTTTCTCGGCATTGATGATGATGACGTTGTCTCCACAATCAACATGAGGAGTGAAAGTTGGCTTGTACTTGCCACGCAGCAACTTAGCGACCTTTGAGCAAAGGCGACCAACAATCTGGTCGGTTGCGTCTACTACGACCCACTCTTTTTGAGCTGTTTCCCTGTTGACGGAAATAGTCTTGTAACTTAATGTGTCCATTAAAAATTTAAATTTTACTACTAAAAAACGTTTTTATTTCACTCATGTACGAACGATTCACTAACCGTGATGCTCGGCCAAAAGCACCACTATTAACACATCCGCACAGGGGACTCTAAGTTCATCCCCGAAATAATCGGACTGCAAAAATACACATATCTATAAACATAGCCAACGCCGCCCACTCCTAACAACCTTTATTTTGTGATTTATTAACTATTTTACACCTTGTTAACGCATATTCTCTTGTCCAAAACGACTATACGAAGAAACGGATCGAACAACGAAAAAAACAAAGTTGGCGCGAAGCGCTTACAGACTGGAAACTTCAATTATTTTTACCTAAAAAAGTCCCAAAAACAGCCTTTCGCCATGCTCATTCTGGAGAAAAACAATAGGCTTAGCGGATGAAAACAAGGAGCTATTTTGCCTCGAAATCGTGTTTTTCGCCCTAAAAACGATGATATTACACGCACAGAAGCATCACTTAGCACCCTTAGAAGCATGCTATTGTACGCCAAAAGCATACCAATTGCACCGCAAAAGACATGCTATTGGCTTGCTGGAACGTGCAAACAAGTCGCAAATAGACAGCACATATCTACAAAAACTTGATTATCAAAATCATATAAAAACTATCTCATTTTCGGCTTATTTGCAACCAGATGCGGGGTTGGTTGTAAATACGCTAAATATGGAGAGGCGCTTTGTCAAGATTATTCACATGATTTGTTCGTCCTGCTTTCATGCACCCGACAAGACGTGGATAGTCAAAAGAGGCGTCACTATACGTGAAACAGATAGATATCAGTAGTGTTACGCATCAAAAGTGGAAATCTCCGCTAACTTGGATTGATAAATATACACGCAACGGTTAACGCAGCACAAAAATCAACAAGAGCCGCTTTCGTTTCGTTGTGACAAAAGAAAAATCCGCAACCGGGGCGGACGCATGAGTAGGAATATCATCTAAACTTTTAACAAATAAACCTAAAATCGCGTCATCACCTCAATAACGAACTTGTCTTTCTCCGATACTTTGGCCAGGTTATCGTGCTCATAGAAATATTTTTCGTAGTTCACACGGAGGTCAGAAATGAAGGGCTTGTCGATACTCAGCGTCACCCCGCCGGTCAATCGAGAGCGTTTATAGTCGTTGACAATCAACACGCCCGTCTCATCCCTCACGCCATTGGCATACCGGAAACCATCACTGTGGTCGGTCATGTAATCAAAGCGCAGCAACGGGGATATCTTAGAGAAGAAACACCGCTTCAACGGAATGTCATAGTTGACAAAAGCGTCGACAGAATGTACGGCATCGAAAGCCTCTTTGTCATAGTGTTTGTAGAGGTACTCCACTTCGGCGTGCCAGCCATTCGCGTGGTAATACATCCCAGCATCGTACATCATGACGGTAAGATGGTCGGGGTTGATTTTCTGAGTGCTGAGGGTGATGTTCCATCCGCCTGGGATAAAAGCCTGCAACTTGGTAGAGAAATTGACTTGACGGGTCCAGAAATCTACCTGATTGGTCAGTCCCGAACCATTAAAGACACCACCTTCGATACGCATGGGGATGCCCAACTTGAAGTTATAACCCACCGTCAGACCCACGTCGCGCACGTTGCCTACTTGCTTTGCGATGAACGAACGATTGGCAAAATATTGCTCGTGAGGCGACCGATGCGCATCAATGGTGAAGGGCACGCGCATCTGTCCGATGGTCAACTGCACGCTATCAAGCGGAACCAGCCGCGTATAGGCGTCCAGCATCCTTATCTTTCCTTTATCAGAGAGGTCAATCTCGGCCTTGTAAGAAACTCGGGGAGCCGCCCTACCCGTCAAGCTGAAGCGCGCCGTACGCACCTGGAAGCGGCCCTTTTGATCATCGGGCTGGTATTCAAATTTACCGCGGATGGTTCCGTCTATTTTGGGTTTGTAGTCTACATTGTCACTTTGCTGTGCCCGAACAACGACTGAATGAAACAGCAAGAAAAGCACGGCAAAGAGGGTTTGGATATTTCTCTTCATTAGTCTATCATGTGAATTTGGTTGCAAAATTAACATTCAAATGTTTCATTTTCAATACATATTTATTACAATTGCATGTTGCAGAATGGAAGATTTGTAACCTTACGACCTTGAAAATAACATAAAGAACTTCTAATTGTTGCACGAATGTAACAGAATTGTAAAAAACAATACAACCGTATTTCGCTTTTATATGGTATTTTTGCACAAAACTTATTATCAACTTATATGAAGGAGAACAAAAAACTCATCAAAGACGTTCTGAAGAAACATGTGAATCGGGAGGACAAATTTGAGAATCTCGTTTTGAACCTCGCTCTCAAGCGGATGGCTGGCGCCAAGAAAGATGAAGAGGGCGTTTACTATTCGAAGAAGCAGAAACGTGTCATCATGGCCACAAAAACGCTGGAAGGCACGTACGATATCCCTGAAGGGACCGAGATAATCGACGATGACGCCTTTTGGGGATGCGCCTTCCTGGAGCAAGTAAACATCCCGGAAACCGTTACACACATTGGCAACGAAGCTTTTTCACGATGCATGTCCTTGAAAGAACTGGTGATTCCTGCCACCGTTGAAACCCTCGGCCATAATCCGTTCGTAGGCCTCAACAGCGAACACATCGTGTGCAAATCAGAACATTTCGTCATTGAGAACAAACTGATGTTCACCGCCGACCGCAAGAAGCTCATCGCCTGTCTGACCGATGCGGCGATGGTCATCATTCCAAAGGGCGTGGTGGAGATTCAAGATTTTGCCTTTTCTCGTCGCCGCAGGTTGAAGAAAGTAATCATACCCGACACGGTTGAGGTCATTGGCAGTGACGCTTTCTCCGATTGCGATGCCTTGGAAAAGGTCACTCTTCCTGCTTCGGTCAGAATGGTTGAGCCACATGCCTTCGCTGAATGTGACCGTCTGAAGAAGCTGACATTCTTAGGAACCGTAGAACACATCGCGCGCACATCCGTTTCCAATTGTGACGCTCTGAAGAAAATCATCGTCCCAGAAGGTTCCTCGGCTCAATACATCAAGCAGTTGCATATCCCCCTGGAACTGGAAGACATCGTGATAGAAAACACAGAGCGAAAAGAACAGCAGAAACAAGTGCCGCAATCCTAACGAACGCTCACCTTTAAAAAATACGACAAAATAACAGTTACCACCCCCCGAAAAATGGCACAAAGCAGAAAAAACAAGCATCGTTACATCGAGAGAGACGTCAGCTGGATGTATTTCAATCACCGCATCTTGCAAGAAGCGCAAAAGAACACCGTGCCTCTGTTAGAACGACTTTCGTTCTTAGGTATTTACTCCAACAACCTGGACGAATTCTTCCGAGTAAGAATGGCATCGCTCAATAAGATTTTGGAAAGCACGAAAGTCTCGGCAGCGACAGCGAAAATGATCAAGAAGACCATCAAGCACATCAACAAACTCAATGAAGAATACAACATTGAGTACGGTAACGCCATCAAGGATGTGTTCGCCGGACTGGAAAAGCACAACATCCGCATGCTTGACGAGACGCAGCTTAACGAGGAGCAGAAGGCTTTTTTGGATGCGTTTTATTACGACAAGCTCAACGGTTCAACCAATCCCATTTGGCTTTCAGAGATTGATGACATCAGTATTTTGGAAGACAATCGTATCTATCTCGCCGTGAAAAGAACCGAAGAGATGAGCCGCAAAACAAAATTTGCCATTATCAAAATACCCGACAGAATCTACGGACGCTTCCTGAAAATCCCCTCTTCGGACAATTGTGAGAACTTCATGTACCTGGATGATGTCGTTAGATACTGCCTACCCCTGATTTTCATCGGACTGAAAGGGTGCACCTACGAGGCTTATTCTTTCAAGTTTACCAAGGATGCGGAAATGGAGGTTGACAACGAAGCTGATTATGGTGCCATGGAACGCATCGCCATAGGGGTGAGCAGTAGGAAACGAGGAGAGGCCATACGCATGGTATATGACAAGGACATGCCTGCCGACTTGAAAA
>CAMQBP010000064.1 GCA_946999025.1 uncultured Prevotella sp.
TTCCATCATTTTTTGTTCAATCTTAGGGAAGTCATTCTCTGAGATAGGAGTGCCATCGGCCGTCTGAACATCATAGAAGAAACCATTTTCTATGGCAGGACCAAAGCCAAACTGAATGCCTGGATACAATTCTTTCAATGCTTCTGCCAACAAATGAGCCGAAGAGTGCCAAAAAGTATGCTTGCCTTCTTCGTCCTCAAAGCGATACAATGCGATGGTAGCATCTTCGTTGATGGGTCGATTCAACTCAACTGTCTCACCATTAACACCGCAAGATACAACGTTGCGAGCGAGAGCCGGTGAGATGCTCTCGGCGATTTGTAACCCAGTTACGCCCTCTTCGTACTCACGTACCGAGCCATCTGGAAATGTGATTTTAACCATAACAAATTAGTTTATTTATCTTAATCGACACAAAAGTAATGTTTTATTTTGAGATAAAACAACGATTTGGTTTGTTTATTCCTATAAAAATGGGTTTTGATGCCATGGGGGAAACATGGCTGAAGCCTAAAACGAAAGCCTATTTTGTCGCCGTTTTGCGCTTGATAACGCCATAAGCGTCGTAAATACCGAGTTCTCCCGCCTTGCTCAAGTCAGCGATTCCGGCATTCTTGGTATGTGTGTTTTCCAACCGAATGATTCCTCGGTTGTAATAAGCCTCAGCCAATCGACTATCCAGTTTGATGGCCTTAGTATAATCGTCGATAGCCAACTGATAGTCTTTGCGTGCCGCATGGAAGTTGCCGCGGTTATAATATAGGTAAGCATTCTGCCCATCCAGTTTGATGGCTTGGTTGAAATCATCGAGCGTCTTGGCTGCTTTCAACTGGATATCAACACCATGAGAGGCATTGAAATCATTCATCATAAACTGACATACCGCCCTCTGCCAGTAGGCAATGGCCGAAGTACTGTCTTGATCGAGGTAAACATTCAGGTCGTTGATAGCCTCGTCAAAATTCTGCGTTACGCTATATGCTACGGCACGTTGCAACAACCAAGCATGCACAGCCTTCATATCCTTCGCATCTTGGATAGAAGCTGACAGCTGATCAATCAGAGAAAGAAACGCCTTTGACTGCTCTTCGGTCAGCTGGGCGGGCTTACAAGTAATATTAAGCGGATATTTCAGAGAGTGGAGATTATTAAAGTTTTCAATTTCTTTGTTGAAAGCCTGATAGGTATTCATACCATTATGATACGGCAGATACGACACCTCGAACATCGGCATGCGTGTGACATCCACCTTTCGATGCTGAATTTGTCCCCGATACTCACTCTCATACTCGCGCTCTACCGTGTTCTCGTCGGCCACAACAATTTGATTATACTTCTCTGGATCAATCTCGCTGCGCTTGCGCATGGCCTTCAATTTGTTGTTGCTCCAGCGTTTTTGAATACCGACACGCTTGTCCAGCTGCGCCTTGAAGATGCGAAATTCGTCCATTTCGGCTTTTGCCGTCATGCCCAACCGGCGGTAACAGTTGGCACGATAGGACAATCCTGTCCAGAAATTAGGGAACTGATCTATCACTGCCGAATAGTCACGAATAGCCGCACGCAAGTCGCCAGTCCTGTCGTGCAGCAGTGCTCGGTTAAAAATGGCCATCACATTTTTCGGCTCCATCTTGATAACAAAGTCGAAATCCTCTATCGCCCGGTTGTCATCACCCAGCTGCATACGCAGCAATCCCCGGTTGTAGTGAGCCAAAAAGTCGTTGGGTTCCAAATCAAGCGCCAGGTCATAATCGGCCATTGCCCCGCGAAGATTGTTGTAATTGAGGCGGGCCAAGGCACGGTTCACATAGTTGTTGGCCACATTGGGCTTCAGATGAATGGCTCGAGAGAGCTCTTCGTCCGCGTCTTTCCACTTCCTGCGAGCCAAACTGATGTAGGCTCGTGTGGTCCATGTGTTGCCATCGTAAGGGTCTATCTTCAAGCTCTTGTCCAAGCACCTGGCTGCTTGCGTGGTATCTTTCTGATGCAAATAGATTTCGGCTTTCAGTGAATAGGCGTTGGCAGCGTTAGCCCATTTCTGCACAATGGTGTCTGTCTGCAGCAACGCCTCGTCGTATTTCTTTTCGTTCATCAAGCAAACAGCCCGGTTAAACCAATAACTTTGTTGTCTGGGTTGCAGTTTGATGGCCCGATTATAGTCGGCGATGGCCTCATCATACCGCTCTTGTCTAATCTTGGTAATGGCCCTTAAATCAAAAAACTGATGGATATAAGGGTTCAGCTCAATGGCTTTGGAGATGTCAGCTTCGGCACCTGTAAAATCATCCAAATAGAATTTTGCCACAGCTCGGTATTGCCATGGCTCATAAAGATAGGGTTTTAAGGCAATGACTTGATTGAAATACTGTATCGAGAGCACATAGTCTTCATAGTGAAGGGCCACCTGGCCATTCCTAAGCAGCTTGTCAATATTGTATTGCGCCCGTGCCACGAGCGACAAACAAGCCATGAATATGATGACTACATGCCGATACATACATTCTACTTGTGTACCCGTTTTAGCGGGCAGGTGCACTGTTGTCGCCTTATCTGCGAACGGGTTTGGTGCGGTAGTGACACTCGTACTTGCCCTGCGTCATACCCTTCAGTTTGTTTTTAATCATTTGTTTACGGAACGGTGAGATGCGATCAACAAACATTTTACCGTCCAGATGGTCAAACTCATGCTGCATTACACGGGCCAAATAGCCCTCTATCCATTCATCATGCGGCGTAAAGTCTTCATCCATGTACTGCACATGAATGCGTGTGGTTCTCGAAACAGCTTCATGAATGCCGGGAATGGAGAGGCATCCCTCGTCCATCGACTCCTTGGGTGCGTTCTCGTCAATCTCTATGATATGCGGATTGATGTATGCACGCCTGAAATCTTTGTACTCGGGAAAGTCGTCACTCAACACGTTGAGGTCGATAACCACCACGCGAATGGATTTTCCTATCTGTGGTGCGGCAAGGCCAACGCCATCAGCCGAATCGAGTGTTTCAAACATGTCTTGTATCAACTGCCCCAGTCCTTCATACTCGGGTGTGATGTCCTGCGCCACTTTGCGAAGCACAGGCTGACCATATATATATATAGGTAATATCATTTTTTAGTTTACAAGTTTACAAGTTGACGAGTTTACGAGGTGATAGTTTACAAGTTGATGGTTGACGAGGTGATTGTTCTGTGGCTGACAAGTTGATGTTTTTCTTTTTTTTAATTGCTTTCACACCATGAACTTGCCTACTCGCAGCCATGTCCATGCACACACATATCAATCCTGTTACAACATCGTTTACCTTAGTCGCTTCGACTCCATATAACTTTGCAGAATGATGGTAGCCGATATCTCATCTACCAACGCTTTGTTTTGTCGAGCTTTCTTGCCGATGCCACTTGCAATCATGGCCTGATGCGCCAGCACAGACGTAAAACGCTCGTCGTAATATTCGATGGGAATCTGTGGCATGGCCTTTCGCCATCGGTTTACAAACTGCTCCACCCGAGCCATGTTCTCACTGGGCTTGCCATTGGTCTGCATGGGCTTTCCAATGACAATCCGTTCCACCTCCTCGCGCGCTACATAGTCTTTGAGATAGTCGAAGAGCGTAGATGTAGAAACAGTTGCCAATCCATTGGCAATAATTTGCAATGGGTCGGTAACTGCTATGCCCGTACGTTTCTTTCCGTAATCTATCGAAAGGATACGCATAGTATCTGTAAATGGTATTAGAGCGGGAGTTAACTGGGAGTTCGTCGGGAGCTCATCGGAGTGTACAGACGCCACCCTTGTTGGTGAACTCGTGCGTAACAATCATTTGCGGGCACTTACCAGTACCTCTTTAGCTCACACCATTTACCATCGTCCTCTTATTTCTTATACAGCAACCAAGCGTCAGGATACTTTGAACGGAACTGGTTGCGCGATGCTACAGCCGAGGCCTTGTCGGCGTGGGTAGTAGCAACGACGCGGTACATGTTGCGTTCAGAGTTGTAAGCGATTTGTGCTCCATAGCCTGCAGCCTGCAACGTACGCTGCAATCCCTCTGCGTTGGCTTTCAATCCGAACGAACCTACAACCACGCTGAATGCGCTCAAGCCACTGCCGCTCACCACTGTCACGGCTTCGGTACGTACGGTTGCGTTGTCAACATTATCAACAACCTGAGTCTGAGTTACAGGGGCTGGGGTCAAAGGAGCAACCACTGGGGCCTCGGTCTGTGCCGATGCCTGTGCGTTTTCCTGTGCCTTTGCCTTTTCGTATGCTTTCTTATAAGCGCTTTCACTTGATTTACAACCGGTAAAAGCCAGTGCTACACACAAGCCCGCGCACAAAAAAATACTTTTTTTCATAATTCTGTAAGATATTATTAATTAAACCTGTTGATTCATTATACTTGGCGAAGGTACAAAATATCCGCTAAAATGGAACAAAAGGGCCGCATAAAGTTTGTTAAATGCTCAAAACTCATGTTTTTTAACAAAAATATGCAATACATTAACCATCTATGTCCAAAACTTTTCTTATATTTGCGATAGTTCGAAACATTCGAACACTTATAACGTTATAAAGAACTGATTTAATAACAACTTTAAAAACAATTAAACAATGAGAACAGTAGGTTATATCGGCGCATTCTTAGGTGGCGCCATCGCAGGTGCAGTGGTTGGTTTATTGATAGCTCCACAAGAGGGTAAGAGAACACGTAACAAAATTTCTGACACCGTTGATGAATTCTGCAAGAAACATGACATCAAACTGTCAAAAAAAGATGTTGACAATTTGGTTGACGACATCAAGGAGGCTGCATCAGACATCGTAGAGTAAACATTCTCTTATGTTTTCAAACGATCAGAACGTTGAGACTATCGGCCGTTTGGTCGATATATGCAAACATTACATCGGGCTTCAGACAGAATATGTGAAGCTCGATGTGATTGAGAAGGTGGTACGTCTTATCACAGTCATCACCTTGGTCACAGCGCTTTCCATCATCATGATACTGGCACTCATCTACGTGTCGTTCGCAGCAGCATACGCGCTCGAACCTTACGTGGGGCTGCCAATAGGCTTCCTGATTGTGGCCGGAGGCTATTTATTCATCTTTTTGTTGTTCTTCCTCTTCCGCAAACAGTGGATAGAGCGACCACTTGTCAGGTTCCTGGCAAGCCTATTAATGGAGAAGTGACATGACAAACAATACAGATAATAACGCTCCAGCACAATATAAGTCGCTTAGTGAAATCAGGATACGCAAAGACCAGATTTTGAAAAGCATCAGGAAGGATGACGAAAGCATGCGGCATCTATGGAACAGCATGTTCAACAAGCCTGCCACACTGACTTCAAAGCTGCCCTCGAAGCGTATATCGGGGTTGATGAACACAGGGACTGGCATCTTGGACGGTGTACTGTTGGCCTGGAAATTGTACAGAAAATTCAAGAAAAGAAGCTAAGTTTTTTTTCAGAAACTAAACTATGACAACCGATTGACGGTTGTCATTTTTTTGCGCCCCCATTGTCATGGCCTTCCAAGAGCGTTGTCACAAACCGCATCATTCCAAAGACTGACTCTAAAATCAAGCTTCCATTTGTAAACTGAGTTGATGACTACATCCCCCCGTATCGTTGTTGATAGTTAGTTTACCAGATGAACCTCTCCTGAAAAAGCGATAGAAAACCCACCCTCTGACAATATTATTGCCAATTGACCAACTTGAATACGAGTTGCGATTTTTGTTGTGTTTATTCAATAATTATCACCACTAAAACGGCACCTATAAACTTTCAAAGTAGAAAAAAACGATAGGCTTGGAGGATGCAAAATAGAGATTTTTTAGCAAGAAAAATCGAATTTTATCGCAAAAGGATAGACTTTACGCGCAAAAAAGCGTCACTTTGGCTACCTATCAACATGCTTTTGGGCAGCAAAAGCATGCATATTGCACCCTTAAAGCATTGCTTTTGGAATAAAAAGACTTATCAAATTGGCACGAAACAGCATCATATATTTATAAATACCTGTGTATGAATGATATATAAAAATCGCTCATTTTGGGCGTATTTTCGACAAGAGGCAGGGTTGTTTGCAAATTCGCCAAGCATGAAGAGGTTGGTTGTCAAGAAAATTTATCTGCACTTACCTTCGAAATATTATTCATCACGATACGGTGAGTGATAAAATTGAGCTTTCAAACCAATGTGACTTCTGTATTCGTTTGGAGTTTGTAACCAGTATCTGTTATTGCCGAATAACTACTTCCATGCAGCCTATGAGCGAGGTATGTGTCGTGATTTAACCAATTTAAGAGCAAAAAAAAGAGTACCGCCGTACTCTCAATCTTATTAACCTTAAATCTAATACTATGAAAAACACATTGCAAAGTTACAAAATGATTTTATATCTGCAAGCTTTGGCCATAAATTTGGACTTTTTATAACTATTTTTAATCGAGCTAAAGGTATTTTTGACAAGAAGACACGATTTGCGAAGAAAATGTTGACAAATGCAAACGGCGCACTTTTTACACGTCTATCTGCAATCCGTCATAGGCCAATTGCATGCCAACGGGCAGCTGTTTGTTCACTTCTTCATGAAAGCCCACCTGATGATTCATGTGTACAAAATAGGTTCGTTGGGCCCCTACCCGCTTGGCAAACGCCACGGCTTCATCCACCGTCATGTGAGAATGGTGCTGCGGCTGATACCTCAGCGCGTTCACAACGAGCGTGTCGATACCTTCCAGATAAGCATATTCGGCCTCATCGATGGTCTTCATGTCCGTGATATAGGCAAGGTTACCAAACCGATAGCCCAAGATGGGCAACTTGTCATGAATCACCTGGATAGGCAACACCTCGACATCCCCAATGGTCAGGGGCTGATGGGGGAAGACAGGGGCTAATTCGAGCCGTGGCACACCGGGATAAAGTTTCTCAGTAAAGCAATAAGGCATGGTCTGATGCAGAAGGTCTACCGTGTGCTGGTCTGCAAAAACATGCACGGAACCGAACACACAGAAAGGGCGCAAATCATCGATGCCAGCCACATGGTCATAATGAATATGCGTGAGCAACACACCATCTAATGGAGCAAAGGCAAAGGGCATAAGCTGCTGACGGATGTCGGGACCGCAGTCAATGAGAATCCTCGTTGTTTGTGCTTCCAGCAAAGCGGCTGTACGCAAACGCTTGTCATGAGGGTCAGCACTCTCACATACCGCACAATGACATCCCAAAGAAGGAACGCCACCCGATGTGCCGGTACCCAAGAATGTTAATCTCATAAGATGTTTACCTCTGGTTTAATGATGATGCCGAAGCGTTGGAAGACATCATGCCGTATGGCCTCACACAATTTTACAATATCGCTTCCGGTGGCTCCCCCACGATTCACCAGCACAAGTGCTTGCTTGTCGTGTACACCGGCGGGCCCCATGGAACGGCCTTTCCACCCACATTGGTCAATTAACCAACCAGCTGGAATCTTCTCATGTTCATCATCTATGGTATAATGGGGCATCTGAGGATATTGCATGGCCAGACGTTCATACTCCTTCCTGCCAACAATGGGGTTCATAAAGAAGCTGCCTGCATTGCCTTGCACCTGTGGATCGGGCAGTTTGGCCTGACGAATGGCGATGATGGTTTGGCGCAATTGCTGTGGCGTGGGGTGTTCTATTCCCTGTCGCTGCAATGCTGCTCGAATGTTACCATAATCTAAATGAGGACGGTAGGTACAGTCAAAACGGAACTCAACATGGGTGATGACAAACCGATTTTTCCACTCATCCTTGAATTTACTGTATCGGTAGGCGTAGTTACAATCAGCGCGAGAGAACGTTACCTCATGCCCCGTGGCGATTTCTACAGCCGTTACGGAGTGGATGAATTGGCTAACCTCGCTGCCGTAAGCACCGATGTTTTGCACGGCCGCAGCGCCTACCGTTCCGGGAATCAAAGAGAGGTTTTCCAAACCGTATGCCCCTTGCTCGACACTGGTGGCGACCAAATCGTCCCAAACCTCGCCACTGCCACTCTTGATGACAGCCTCATGGTTGTTGATTGCAAGGTCTATCGAACGAATGTTCGAGCACAAAACGGTGCCATCAAAATCTTTTGTCAACAACAGATTGCTGCCTTTTCCCAATGGCATGATGGGATAATCGGCCTCGGTGAGCCTCGATAGAGCTTCGAGAAGTTCGGCTTTCGTATCAAACTCTATGAAACGACGGCACGAAACATCGATGCCAAACGTGTTGTGATGCAGCAAACTATGGTTGTGTATATCTCTCATTCCAACTCTTTCAGCTATTAAATTTCATCAATTTCCATTCAGATTTCAGCCGACGGAACACCATGATATTCTCCAAATCGGTAGCAATACCACGAACAACAAAGACTTTCTGATTCCCACGCTTATGCTTCTGACCATAAACTATATTGTAGATATTTCCTTTGGGGATGATGGGTGGTTTGAAAGCCGACCACTGTTCGGGAACAATAGAACCCGTGATAGTTCCAAAATCGTCATCGGGATCGGGAGCTGTAAACTCAACTGTCTCGTTCATGCTGCGCACCTGAAAAGCACTATCTACAGCAAATCGCTGGTAAAACTGCAAAAAAGAGCCGTTGACATTCTCGTGTATTGGCTGGTAAACAATTGAGGTAAGCGTGAACTCACCATTGATTCGATTGAAGACATACTGCTTGATGGTTTTGTTTTTGAAAAATATCTTTTCAACAATCACCTGGTTCACCGACGTGTCTTTCACCACATCCATCTGCTTGAGGTTGTCAAAAATGAGCGTAAAATAGCCTTGTTTCATGAAAAAGTAGTCCATCTTCCACTGCTCTTTCTTGATTTCTTCTGCCTGTTCTCCATGCTTTATCACGGGTAGCGGAAACTTCACACGCTTGAGTTGCAACTTCTTGTTTGCTGCAAAATTAAAGATAAAGTCGTCAAACAGCTCGTCGGCAGACTTCGACATGGGCGATTCAGCAATGATAGCCGACAGGGTATCCTCGTCAACACTATCCTCTGCACTGGAATCTACCGCCAATGTATCAACGGCTTGAGGCTTTTTATCCACACATCCCGTTGTGGAAAACAGGACCGATGTCAGCACCATCAATGCCATAACGAAGAAAGTAAATTTTCTCATACGAACGTTTTTGCTTATAAAATCCTCTCACTTATTTCTAACGTACCCACCCGCATTCCAATGAATACACGACTATTCTGAACGAAGGTGCAGCCTATTTTATGCAAAAATAGTGCAAACCGAAGGCAATCAAACCGTGTTTGAATTGCTGAGGTGCAGCCTATTTTATGCAAAATTACGACTTAATTTCGAGATAAGTCTTCTTT
>CAMQBP010000065.1 GCA_946999025.1 uncultured Prevotella sp.
GCTTTCAACAAAGCCATTATCGATGCTACGGCACCCTATTGTGTGGCCTACAAGCCAAATTTAGCGTTCTATGAGTGTAGAGGTGTTGAAGGCTTGACTTCGTTCGAGAAAACCGTCAGCTACTTGAAGGCGCATTATCCCGACCATTTCATCATTGCTGACGCCAAACGAGGGGACATCGGGAACACATCCGCCATGTATGCCAAGACCTTCTTTGAAGAATACGATGTTGACGCATTAACCGTGGCTCCGTACATGGGAGAAGACAGCGTGACGCCTTTTCTCGAATATAAAGACAAGTGGGTCGTTGTATTGGCACTGACGAGCAACAAAGGATCGCATGATTTTCAGCTGACGGAAGACAGACACGGTGGGAAGCTTTTTGAGAAAGTTATCAAGACCTCTCAATCATGGGGAACAGATCAAAACATGATGTATGTGGTTGGAGCGACGCAAGGCAACATGTTTGAAGCGATTCGAAAGGTGGCTCCTCATCACTTTTTGCTGGTACCTGGCGTGGGTGCGCAGGGAGGAAGCCTGCAAGATGTCTGCCAATACGGAATGACGAAGGATTGTGGGTTGCTCGTCAATAGTTCACGCGGCATTATCTATGCTGCCCAAGGAGAAGACTTTGCCACCGCCGCTGCAAAGAGTGCCATGAAACTTCAGCAAGAAATGGAAAAAGAATTAGAAAAGTTATAAACTTTCATATCATCAATAACTCCTTTTTTACTCTACAGTCGTTGAACACCGATAGCCATTAACAGTGAGTATATATGCGCCTCATTGAGGTTTCAACAGCGATAGACGAACTGTGAAAGAAATAAATGTTTCAGTGAAAAAACGCAAATATTACATTCGTCAGTCAAAAGTCTGAGTAAAAATAGGTATATTTGCAAAATAATCAATTGAGATACCTAAAGTATGGAATTTACTGCCAAGCAAATAGCACAATATATAGGAGGCAAAATTGAAGGCGACGAAGAAGCAACTGTCCGCACCTTCGCAAAAATAGAAGAAGGTACCAGTGGTGCAATTTCATTCCTTTCTAATCCAAAATACACACATTATATATATGACACACAATCGTCGATTGTTCTCATTGATGAGAATTTGGAACTGGACAAACCTGTCCAGACGACATTGATACGCGTGAAGAACGCATACGATAGTGTCGCCAAATTACTTCAATTATACGAATCGACTAAGCCCCGAAAGACCGGCATTCACCCTATGGCCACCATCTCCGAAACGGCCAAGATAGGTGAGAATGTATACATAGGCCCATTTGCTTACATCGGTGAGAATGTCGTGATTGGCAACAACACACAGATTTTCCCGCACGCAGTGGTTTTGGAGAACGCCTCTGTAGGCTCAGAATGTATCATCTATCCACATGCAACTGTCTATCAAAATTGCAAAATAGGCAACCGTGTCATCCTGCATGCAGGCTGTGTCATTGGAGCCGATGGCTTCGGATTCGCTCCTTCTGAAGATGGCTATGACAAGATACCGCAAATTGGTATTGTGACCATTGAAGATGATGTAGAGGTGGGTGCCAACACTTGCATTGATCGTTCGACCATGGGCAGCACCTATGTAAGGAAAGGTGTGAAACTGGATAACTTGGTTCAAATTGCCCACAATACCGACATTGGTGAACATACCGTAATGAGTGCGCAGGTAGGTGTGGCCGGGTCGACAAAGGTTGGCCAGTGGTGCATGTTTGGTGGACAAGTGGGAATTGCCGGCCATATCACCATTGGCGACAAGGTGTTCTTAGGCGCACAATCGGGTGTACCTGGGAGCATTCAGGACAATCAACAACTCATTGGCACACCACCCATGAAGGAGAGGGCCTATTTTCGCTCTCAAGCCATCTTCCGTAAACTACCTAAACTTTATAACGAAATCAACACCCTGAAAGAAGAGGTGGAACGGTTGAAACAGAACATGAAATAAGACTTGAGCACTTGATAAACAAATCATAACATGGATACAATCAAACAGAGAACACTAAAAGGTAGCTTTTCCTTGTGTGGCAAAGGATTGCACACGGGTTTGAACTTGACAGTTACCTTTAATCCTGCTCCTGAAAATACTGGATACAAAATTCAACGGATTGACTTGGAAGGACAACCCATCGTTGAGGCGATTGCCGAAAACGTGGTTGACACGCAGCGTGGCACGGTTCTGGCGCGTGGTGATGTACGCGTGTCTACCGTTGAGCACGGACTTTCTGCCTTGTATGCAATGGGGATAGACAACTGTATGATACAGGTGAACGGACCAGAGTTTCCTATCTTGGATGGCTCTGCCGCCATTTACGTGAATAGAATTCAGGAAATTGGTATCGTAGAACAAAATGCTCCAAAAGATTTTTATATCATTCGTAAGAAAATAGAAGTCAAGGATGAGGAAACAGGTTCGTGCATCACGATACTTCCCGATGACCAGTTCAGTATTACGACCATGTGCTCATTCGAGTCAAAATTCATCAACAGCCAATTTGCGACACTCGACAATATTGATGATTATGCGACAGAAATTGCTCCTGCCCGTACTTTTGTCTTCGTCAGAGACATCGTCCCCCTGCTCGAAGCGAACCTCATCAAAGGGGGTGACATGGACAACGCTATCGTGATTTACGAAAGAGAAGTGTCACAAGAGCAACTGGACCAACTGGCAGACATCCTGAAAGTGCCACGCATGGATGCAACGAAGATTGGGTACATTCAGCATAAGCCCTTGATGTGGGAAAACGAGTGTACACGTCACAAATTGCTCGACATTATCGGTGACATGGCTTTGATAGGCAAACCCATTAAAGGACGAATTGTTGCGACACGGCCAGGACACACTATCAACAACAAGTTTGCCCGCTTAATGCGCCGAGAGATTCGCAAACATGAAATACAGGCACCGATCTATGATCCCAATGAACCACCCATCATGGATAACATCAGAATCAGGGAACTACTCCCCCATCGCTATCCCATGCAGTTGGTTGACAAGATTATAGCCATCGGTTCCAATACCATTGTCGGGGTAAAAAACATTACAAGCAACGAACCCTTCTTTACAGGGCATTTCCCACAAGAGCCTGTCATGCCCGGAGTGCTGCAAGTAGAAGCCATGGCTCAATGTGGAGGACTATTGGTTTTAAACCAAGTAGAAGAACCTGAACGGTGGTCTACATACTTTCTAAAGATTGACAGCGTTAAGTTCAGACAGAAAGTGGTTCCTGGCGACACGCTTATCTTCCGCGTGGAAATGATTCAGCCTGTACGACACAGTATCAGTACGATGAAGAGTTATGCCTTTGTCGGCGACCAAGTGGTATCTGAAGCAACGTTTACTGCACAGATTATCAAAAATAAATAAACAGAATTGTTATTTAATGTTTTCCATCATCATAAAGTCATCATTACCCTATGAATCAAATAAGCCCATTAGCGTTTGTACATCCGGAAGCGCAACTCGGTAACGATAACGTCATTGGCCCTTTTTGCTATCTTGATAAAAATACAGTACTGGGCAACCATAATATCCTACAGAATAGTGTCACCATCAATTATGGAGCACGAATAGGTGATGACAACGAGTTTTTTCCCGGTGCCAGCATCAGCACCAAACCGCAGGATTTGAAGTTCGTTGGCGAAGAGACAATCTGCGAAATTGGTGACAAAAACAGCATCCGTGAGAATGTTACCATTTCCAGAGGAACGGCATCAAAAGGAACGACCAAGGTTGGATGCAACAATTTGTTGATGGAAAACATGCACGTTGCACACGATTGCATCATTGGCAACAATGTGATTATCGGCAATTCCACTAAGTTTGCCGGTGAAGTGACGGTGGATGACTACGCCATTATCAGTGCCACGGTTTTATGTCATCAATTCTGTCACATCGGTGGCTATGTGATGATTCAGGGTGGCAGTAGGTCTTCACAAGACATTCCGCCCTACGTTATGGCGGGCAAAGAGCCCATCAAGTATGCTGGCATCAACATTATCGGGCTGAGACGAAGAGGATTCAGCAACGAATTAATCCAACTGATACACCAAGCTTATCGATTGCTTTATAGCAAAGGTGTTTTGAAAGAAGGAATAGAAGAAATCAGAAAGAACCTGACTGTTACCCCAGAAATACAATACATCATCGATTTTGTAGAAAGTTCTCAACGAGGTATCATCAGATAAATGAACACACTTGTTGTGCTTTTAGGCCCTACTGGAGTGGGAAAAACAGAGTTGGCGTTGCAAATAGCAGAACATTTGCAATCGCCAATCATCAATGCCGACTCTCGACAGATATTTGCCGAGATACCTATTGGCACAGCCGCCCCAACCAAAGAGCAGCAAGAACGAGTAAAACATTATTTTGTTGGCACGTTGCATCTAACAGATTATTATAGTGCAGCCAAATATGAAGAAGATGTTTTGCAACTCTTAAACCAGCTTTTCAGCAGTCAACAGGTAGCTCTGTTGTCAGGGGGCAGCATGATGTATATCGATGCTGTATGCCAGGGTATCGATGACATACCAACGGTTGATGAGGCAACAAGGAGGCTGATGAAGAGAAAACTGGAAACAGAAGGATTGGAGGCTCTTACTGCTGAGTTAAAAGTTCTGGATCCAGAGCATTACAAGATTGTGGATTTACACAATCCCAGACGCGTGATTCATGCGCTTGAAATATGCCACATGACTGGGAACACCTATTCTTCTTATCGTAAAAACACAAAGAAAATACGACCTTTCAACATCATCAAGATTGGACTCAACCGTCCCAGAGAAGAAATGTATGAGCGAATCAACAATCGTGTTTTCAAAATGATGAAGCAAGGAATGATCGAAGAGGCCAAAGTAGTATATCCACAGAAGGGACTGAATTCCTTGAACACGGTTGGTTACAAAGAACTTTTCGCCTATTTCGATGGTGACATCTCACTGGACGATGCTATTCTAAAGATACAGTCCAACACAAGACAATACATGAGAAAACAAGTCACTTGGTTCAAACGTGACAACCAAATCAAATGGTTTTCGCCTACGAACATTGAAGAAATCATAAATTATATAGACGATCAACGATAGAAATCAAGTAATTCGCTATCTTTGCAAATCAATTATCTCTATTATGCTTCACAAGATAAAAAGATTTTTCAGCTGGTTGTGGATCAAACTACGTGGCTTTTGGCCATGGTATAAAAACCTGTACCAAGGACGACCGTGGTATGCCAAAACTGGCATAGCTTTACTCTCAGGGTTGATTGCACTCATCATCTATCTTGGAGCTGTTGATCTTAATTTCCTCTGGTTGTTTGGCAAATCACCAGGCTTCGCACAGATTAAGAATCCCAACACCTCCTCGGCTTCGGAAATTTACAGTGCAGATGGGAAGCTCATTGGAAAATATTTTAATGAAAACAGAACACCCGTCAAGTATGAAGAAGTGAATCCAAAGTTCTGGAAAGCACTGATTGACACCGAAGACGAACGATTCTACAGACATATTGGCATTGACTTTCAAGGACTCTTTGGTGCAGCCAAAGATGCTATAGTTGGCAGTGAAGCTCGTGGAGCATCAACCATCACGCAACAGTTGGCCAAGAATATGTTCCGTGTACGCACGCAATATTCCACTGGATTGCTCGGTAAGATACCAGGTATCAAGATACTTATCATGAAAAGCAAGGAATGGATCATTGCTTTGAAGCTTGAGATGTTGTATGACAAAAACGAAATTCTAACTATGTACGCCAACACGGTTGACTTCGGATCGAACGCGTATGGAATTAAAACGGCCAGCAAAACCTATTTCAACACAACACCTGCCAATCTCACAACTGAGCAAGGAGCTGTGCTGGTAGGCATGCTTAAAGCCACAACTCATTATAACCCGATAGCCAATCCCAAGAATAGCCTTAAGCGTAGAAATGTTGTTTTGCAAAACATGGTGACCAAGGGCGACCTATCTAAACAGCAATATGACAGTCTGAGTGTCATTCCCATCAAGCTTAGCTATAGCGTAGAATCTAATTATGACGGTCAGGCTTTATACTTTAGGGAAGCTGTTGCCAACTATTTGAAGGATTGGTGCGAGGAGAATGGGTATGACTTGTATAGTAGTGGTCTGAAGATATACACCACGATAGATACCCGTATGCAGAAGTATGCTGAAGAGGCTGCACGTAAACAAATGAAGCAAATTCAACGCAACTTCAACAATCACTGGGGTAAAAATGACCCATGGATTGATGAAAACGGAAAGGTTATTCCGGGATTCATCGAACAAATAGCGCAAAGACAGCCTGTGTACAAATACCTTGCTGCCAAATATCAAAACAATCCAGACTCCATCACCTATTATTTGAACAAGCCCCACAAAGTTAAATTGTTCGATTATGACGAAGGAACCATAGAGAAAGAGATGTCAACCATGGACTCCATACGATACATGGTGCGCTTCATGCACTGCTCAATGGTTGCGATGGAGCCACAGACAGGAGCCGTAAAGGCTTGGGTAGGCGACATCAACTTCAACTCATGGAAATATGATAAAGTAACCGCCATGCGCCAACCGGGATCCACCTTCAAACTCTTTGTTTATACTGAGGCGATGAACCAAGGACTGACACCTTGTGACAAACGCCGGGATGAATACATCTCCATGAAAGTATATGATAAGAAAAAGAAAGAAGAAGTTACATGGACCCCGGGAAACGCCAATGGACGTTTTTCCGGAGACTCCATCCCCTTGAAGAGCGCCTTTGCGAGAAGCATCAACTCTATCGCCGTGAGACTCGGACAAGAAATGGGCATCAAACGAATCATTGACACGGCAGAGAAGATGGGAATCAAGAGTCCACTGCAAGACGAACCATCCTTAGCGTTAGGATCATGCGACGTTAACCTGCTCGAAATGGCAAATGCTTATAGCACTGTCGCCAACGATGGCAAACATCACGAGCCCGTCCTGGTTACCCGCATCGTAGACCGTGATGGGAGGCAAGTCTACATTGCGCCCAACAAGACCGAACAAGTAATTCCATACAAGAGTGCGTTCCTCGTCCAACAGCTATTGCTGGGTGGTCTAAAAGAACCAGGCGGAACCTCACAAAGCTTATGGGGATACGTGGGAAAACACAGTGATACGGAATGGGGAGGAAAGACTGGAACTTCCAATAACCACTCTGATGCTTGGTTTATGTGCATCAGTCCAAAACTCGTTGTCGGCGCATGGGTAGGCGGAGAATACCGCAGCATCCATTTCCGCACTGGTGCTTTGGGGCAAGGATCAAGGACTGCCCTACCTATATGTGGCTACTTCTTGCAAGCTGTACTGGATGATCCAAACTTTAAACAATATCATGGCAAGTTTGGTAAGCCTAAAGACAAAGACATCACCAGCGACATGTATAACTGTCCGAGTTATTATCAACAGGCACGAGTTGACACAACTGCAACAGATAGCCTAAACTCCATCTCTGAAGAAATCATTCTTGACGAATTTGGCAACCCTGTTTCCAAACCCATCAAAGACGAGAAGGAAAAACAAAAAGACAACTCGGTAAAATCTCAAGAAAACCATACGCCTACAGAAGAGGTAATCCATTTGGATAATCTATAATGGGTATGGTAAAGGAAACTGACATCGAACACATTGATCTGAATAATCTGGAGTTGCAAAACGCACTGCAGATTATTCAGTTTACTCATCGCTCATTATTTTTAACGGGGAAAGCTGGAACGGGTAAGTCAACATTTCTTCGATACATCTCACAGACAACCAAGAAGAAACATGTCATTCTTGCCCCTACGGGTATTGCTGCCATCAATGTGGGAGGAAGCACCTTGCACAGTTTTTTCAAGCTCCCATTCCATCCCCTATTACCTAATGACAACAGGTATAGCGTGCGAAACCTTCGAAAGACGCTCAAGTATAACAGCGAGAAAATCAAACTTATCAAGGAAGTAGAACTCATCATCATTGACGAAATCTCGATGGTGAGAGCCGACATTATTGACTTCATTGACAAGATACTCCGCGTTTATGCTCAGAACATGCGCGTCCCCTTTGGAGGAAAGCAATTACTACTCGTTGGCGACATGTATCAATTAGAGCCAGTATTAAAAGAGGACGAACGCGCATTGCTACAACCATTTTATCCGTCAAAGTTCTTTTTTGACGCTCATGTATTCAGAGAGATGCAGTTGGTTTGCATCGAACTTCAGAAAGTTTACCGACAAAGCGACCCGCTCTTCATCAGTATATTAGACCATATCAGAACATCCAATGCTACGCAAGCGGATTTATCCATCCTCAACCAAAGAGTAGGAAGCAACAATGATGAAGCCGGTGATGCATTGGCAATCACCCTATCTACCCACAGAGATACGGTGGACTACATCAACCAGCAACACCTTCAACAATTACCAGGCCAGCCTACGGTCTTCTATGGCATCATCGAAGGCGAGTTCCCTGAAAACAATCTACCCACACCCATGAAACTTGAAATCAAAACTGGGGCACAAGTCTTGTTCGTTAAGAACGATAGGGAGAAACGATGGGTGAACGGTACCTTGGGAACCGTCATTGGCATGGGAGATGAGAGCGATGGCTTAATTTACGTGAGGACAGAACAAGGTGAGGATGTGGATGTAGAACAAGAAATATGGTCAAACGTTCGATACACCTATAACGAGAAAGAGCAAAAAATTGAAGAGGAAGAAATTGGCAATTTCCGCCAGTTCCCCATCCGGTTGGCATGGGCCATCACTATTCATAAAAGTCAAGGACTTACCTTCAATCAAGTCAACATCGACTTATCGGGAGGCGTGTTTGCTGGTGGCCAGACTTACGTAGCCCTGTCACGTTGCCGTTCGTTGGAAGGCATTAACCTTGAAGCACCCATCAAGAAAGAAAACATTTTCATCAGTCCGGCAATCACAAGTTTTGCAAAAACATACAATGACCAGCAATCTCTTGACAAAGCCTTGCAACAAAGTAAGGCTGAAAAACAATATCATGATGCCGTGTCTGCATTTGATCAGGGGGATATGCAATCGGCCTTGGACAATTTCTTTCTGGCCATTCACAGCAGATATGAAATAGAAAAGCCCGCGGCAAAACGCCTAATCAGACGTAAACTCAACCTCATCAACACGCTAAAGGAAGAAAACAAACGTTTGCGAAACGAGCAAAAAGAAAAACAAAACCTGCTGAAACGGCTGGCTGTTGAATATGTCATGATGGGTAAAGAATGCGAAAGAGAGGGAATGAAAGAAGCGGCTTTGCGCAACTATCAAAAGGCATTAGA
>CAMQBP010000066.1 GCA_946999025.1 uncultured Prevotella sp.
GCGATGCCGAGGTTCGCTATCCGACCGACTCAAACCTTTTGGAGGACGGCAGCAAACTGATAGACCGCTTTCTTGGCAGCATGGAGGCTGTATTACTCACACCACAAGGTTGTATGAAAAAAATAAATTAGTAGACTCTAATTAGCTGATTAATAATAAGTTAATTTATAGAACACCTCTTACTTAATAGAACCTACCTATATAAATCACCCTTTCCCTTTTGCTTAAAGATGAAAGAGTTAAAAATATCCCCAGCGGTTACTCCTATTGAAATGTTTCGGATTTGATATCCTTCATTAGGAAAAACAGTTACATTCATTTTATTTTTCTCAATACTGATAGATATATTGTTATCTTCATATTTTTTGCAATCTATGGATAGTTGGGTCTCTCCAATTTGTTTTCCATTTTCCTGGATAGCATATACCCAAAAATTCTTATAATTTTTGCATGTGAATACATAAGTGTTGCCTGCTTGTGGAACTTCTATATTTTTGTTTTTATTTATATTGCTTATATCATTACTCTCCCAAGCCATAGGATCCCAATCTCCATCCCTGCTTTCACAGGAACAAAGGAAGCCTAATCCTACAATCAGAAACGCTAAAATATTTTTCATCGCGATATAACAGAATATTCTAGATTATATTTGTAGTAACGTGGCTGCCCATTACGAGTGACCTCATTATCATATATTTCCGGACCACTATTCGTGTCAAAGACTTTACTCAAATAATATCCATTACCCGTTTGCTGAATTTATTTAAGTTGATAAATATGCGTAAAAGTTACACATGTCGTTGGTTTTAGTAGCTTTGTGATGTTCAAAACATTAAGTTCATACTATCGTATGTACAACGTTTATACAAAATTCGTCAAAATACTTGAGATATGCAAGCAATTCTCTGAAAATCTCGTCAATGAATTGGGTAATGTACTGCTCACATGATGACATCCATCAAACAAGTCGTATCGGCTACAGAGATTCAATATCAACCTGAACGTGATTGTTTAAGATTGGTTGTTCTTTTACCAATACACTGAAAATTATTTAGACAACCATCCTGCTGATAATTTGCGTGTAGACAAACAAACTTGCATCCATGCGCAAATACGCTGAAAATGGAGAAGTTTGTATGTTGTTGACATACAGCCTGTTGTGTGTGTTGGTTCCAAAATGTACCTGTTGTTGATGTCCTTTGAGAGCCAAAAGCATTGGGTTAAGTCGGTTATTGGCATGCTTTTGTCTTGCCAGAGCATGCGAATTGCACCTCAAAGTGATGTTACTTGCCGGCTCATCTCATTGCTTTAAGGGTAAAAGATGTTTTTTCTTGTCAAATTAGTACCTGCATGCATCCTGTAGGCCTATCGTTTTTTTCCAGATTGAAAGTTTTGAATGGTCGTTTTAGGGGCTAAAAACAATCAAAAAATTGGACATTTTGGGTGGTCAATCCACCGCCCTCCGTCAAACAAAAATGGGGTACATCCTTACGGACATACCCCAATGATAAGTTTTCATGACGTGCCAGCCGTGCAGCTGTTCCCGCACCCTGCATGCTCTGTGGAGATGCGGTACAGCAGGCAAAGGCCCGCTGTGCGTCCTTAATTTTTGAACGTCAGTCCATGGTCATCGGCATCGATGATGATGGGTTTGTCGTTCATTACGTCACCGGCCAGCAGCTTCTTGGACAGGTCGTTCAAGACGTAGCGTTGAATGGCGCGCTTCACGGGACGGGCACCGAACTCGGGATCATATCCCACCTTGCCAAGGAAGTTGATGGCATTGGGTGTCCATTCCAAGGTAAAGCCTTGTTCCGACAGCATTTTTTTTACGGCGTTCATCTGCAATTTCACCACGCTGTCAATCTCAGTCTGGGTTAGTGGCAAGAACATGATGGTCTCGTCGATACGGTTGAGAAACTCCGGACGGATGGTCTTCTTGAGCATTTCCATGACCGTATGCTTGGTTTCTCTCAACTTGTCCTCGCGGTTGTGTGCGTCGATGCCAGCCATTTGCTCTTGGATGTACTGGCTGCCCAGGTTAGAGGTCATGATGATGATGGTATTCTTGAAGTTCACCGTGCGTCCCTTGTTGTCGGTAAGCCTACCGTCGTCCAGCACTTGCAACAGAATGTTGAATACGTCTGGATGGGCCTTCTCTATCTCGTCGAACAAGATGACGCTGTAAGGCTTGCGCCTGACGGCCTCGGTCAGCTGTCCACCCTCATCGTATCCTACATATCCCGGAGGTGCTCCGATGAGCCGTGACACGCTGAACTTTTCCTGGTACTCGCTCATGTCGATACGCGTCATCATGCTTTCGTCGTTGAAAAGATATTCAGCCAGTGCCTTGGCCAGCTCGGTCTTACCCACGCCAGTGGTTCCTAAGAAGATGAACGAGGCGATGGGACGTTTCGGATCATGCAGTCCCGCCCGGCTGCGGCGCACCGCGTCGCTCACGGCTGTGATGGCCTCATCTTGGCCAATCACCCGTTTGTGCAGCTCGCTTTCCAGATGCAAGAGCTTGTCTTTCTCGCTTTGTAGCATGCGTGTGACGGGAATGCCGGTCCATCGGCTCACCACTTCAGCGATGTCATCTGCCGTCACCTCCTCGCGCACCATGGCTTCTCCGCCCTGTGTGGCCTTCAGTTGCAGCTTGATGTTGTCGATGTCGTCTTGCAGACTTTTCAGCTTACCATACCTTATCTCGGCCACCCGTTCGTAGTTGCCCTCACGTTCGGCGCGGTCAGCTTCAAACCGCAGGTTCTCCATCTCCTGCTTGTCCTGCTGTATCTTGTTCACCAAGTTCTTCTCGCTTTCCCACTTCGCCCGGAACGATTGTTCCTCCTCGTGCAGTTCGGCGATGTCCTTGTCGAGTTGTTTAATCTTCACCTCGTCGTTCTCTCGCTTGATGGCCTCGCGCTCAATCTCCAATTGTTTGAGCTTGCGGGTAATCTCATCCAACTCCTCTGGTACCGAGTCGCGTTCCATACGCAGTTTCGCGGCGGCCTCATCCATCAGGTCGATGGCCTTGTCTGGCAAGAATCGGTTGCTGATGTATCGCTCTGACAGTGTTACGGCAGCAATACAAGCGTCGTCCTGAATCCTCACTTTGTGGTGGTTCTCGTACCGCTCTTTCAGTCCGCGGAGGATGGAGATGGCACTCAGCTCATCCGGTTCGTCCACCATCACCGTTTGGAATCGCCTTTCCAGTGCCTTGTCTTTCTCGAAATACTTTTGGTATTCGTTGAGCGTGGTGGCACCGATGGCCCGCAATTCGCCACGCGCCAAGGCCGGTTTCAGAATGTTGGCGGCATCCATGGCACCTTCGCCACCGCCTGCACCCACCAAGGTATGAATCTCGTCGATGAAGAGGATGATTTCGCCCTCGGCGTGAGTCACTTCCTTGATGACGCTTTTCAGACGTTCTTCAAACTCGCCCTTGTACTTGGCTCCGGCCACCAATGCACCCATGTCCAGCGAGTAGATCTGCTTGTTCTTCAAGTTCTCGGGCACGTCACCTCGTACGATACGCCCGGCCAAGCCCTCCACAATGGCGGTTTTACCCGTACCCGGCTCGCCTATTAATATAGGGTTGTTCTTGGTACGGCGGCTCAATATCTGGAGCACGCGGCGTATCTCCTCATCCCGTCCGATAACGGGATCAAGCTTTCCGGCACGAGCTTCCTGCACCAGGTTCTTGGCATATTTATCAAGCGCCTGATAGTTTTCGTCACCACTCTGGCTCTGTACCTTCGAGCCTTGTCGCAACTCATCGATGGCTTTGGTCATGTCTTTTTCCGTACAGCCTGCATCCTTGAGAATACGACTGGCCGAAGAGTTGACCATGAGCAAAGCCAACAACATGGGTTCGAGGCTCACGAACTGGTCGCCAAAGCGTTGGGACAAATCCATGGTCTTTTGCAAAACCTTGTCGGTGTCATTGCTCAGGTAGGGTTGTCCGCCGGATACCTTGGGCAAATGTTCAATCTCGCTCTGCGCCAATGCCTCTATCTGAGAAGGATTAACGCCTAACTTTTGAAAAATAAACGTTGTCACGTCCTTCCCTTTGTTCAGCAGGGCGAGCAGCAAGTGAATAGGTTCAATGGTCTGTTGCCCAGCGTTTTGTGCCAGGTTCACAGCCTCTTGAACGGTTTCTTGTGCTTTAATTGTAAATTTATCGAATGTCATAATCCTTTTTTCCTTTCTTTTTTAATTTTTTCTTCATCTGCTTCATGATGTCCAAAAGGTGTGCCTTTGTATAGTAATGTGTCAATATGGCGGTTTTGTTATGCCAAATTGGCCGACAGGCACCTTGCGAAATCCCCTGCGTGTGCCTGTCTGTTCGTGATTTGTTTTGCAATGGAGAGAGGTTTAGTTTCAGCGGGTTGTTGCTTCTATATGCGATAAAAGAAGGTGTTTTCTTGTGGCTATTAAGCGTTTTTTGCTATCTTTGCAAGTGATAGGCATCGCCTGTTTACCCCCAATTGATTTGAACATTGATTATCATTAAAATAAAATTGATTATGAAACCAACATTATTACTGCTTGCTGCCGGCATGGGTAGCCGTTATGGAGGATTGAAACAACTTGACGGTTTGGGACCTAATGGGGAAACCATCATGGACTATTCTATCTATGACGCCATCAAAGCAGGTTTCGGTAAAATTGTATTTGTCGTTAGAAAGGACTTTGAAGACGAGTTCAGAGAAAAAGTGTTGTCTAAATATGCAGGACATATTCCTGCCGAAGTGTGTTTCCAGGCCATCGACAAACTGCCGGAAGGATTTACCGTTCCCGAAGGTAGAGAAAAGCCATGGGGTACCAATCATGCCGTGATGATGGCTGAAGATTTGATTAACGAACCGTTCTGTGTCATCAATTGTGACGACTTCTACAATCGGGATGCATTCATGGTGATGGGAAAGTTCTTGGCCAATCTTCCAGAAGGCTCAAAGAACAACTATGCCATGGTGGGCTTCCGCGTAGGCAATACGCTGTCGGAGAATGGAACAGTGGCTCGCGGTATTTGCGAAAAGAACGAACAAGGCAACCTGACCACCGTTGTAGAACGTACCGAAATCATGCGCGTTAACGGTGCTGTATGTTACAAAGATGAGCAAGGCGAATGGGTGGCTGTAGACGACAACACGCCCGTATCGATGAACATGTGGGGCTTTACACCCGATTATTTCAAATATAGCGATGCTTATTTCAAGGAGTTTCTCTCAGATCCGAAGAACATGGAGAACCTCAAGGCAGAGTTCTTCATTCCATTGATGGTTAATAAGTTGATTCATGAGGGAACTGCTACCGTGAAGGTGCTTGACACTACCAGCAAGTGGTTTGGCGTTACTTATGCGGCAGACCGTCAGGATACCGTTGACAGAATTCAGTCGCTGGTTGACCAAGACGTATATCCTAATCAGTTATTCTGAGGGATGAGGTTTTGAGTTTATAAGTTTTTGAGTTTTTTGAGTTATTGCGTTTTTAAGTTGGTGGGTGATTGCCTTTGTGCCAAACAACCATCAACTTGAAAACGAAGATATACTGAACGTACATTCGTTACATGAACATAGACATTTTAGCACCAGAAGAGTTGGAACTGTTGCGACAACTAATTGCTGATGCTCAACATATTATTATTTGCGGACACAAGTCGCCCGATGGTGATGCACTGGGCTCTTCATTGGCTTGGTGCGATTATCTGAAAAGCCAGTGTGGCAAACAACCCGCTGTCGTGATGCCCGATGCATATCCCGATTTCTTGCGATGGCTGCCCAACAGCGACCGTATTGTACGCTATGACAAGCATCAGGAGGAAGTGAAGCAACTGTTTCAGAAGGCCGACTTGGTGTTTTGTCTCGACTTTGGCAGCACTGGGAGGGTAGACGAAATGCAGTCCGTACTGGAAGCAAGTCCTGCCAAAAGAGTGATGGTAGATCATCACACCAATGCCGACATGGGTACGGTTTTATCCATATCAAGAACTGATGCCAGCAGCACCAGCGAACTGATTTTCCGAATGATATGGCAGTTGGGGGGCTTTGAACGGATGACGTGCCAGGGTGCCGTGCCCATCTATTGTGGCATGATGACCGATACGGGCGGCTTTACCTACAATTCGTCCCGTCCAGACATCTTCTTTATCATCAGTCAGTTGTTGACAAAAGGATTCGACAAGGACAAGATTTACCGCAATGTTTACAACAACTACAGCCAGTGGGCCATACGGTTGCGGGGCTATATGATGTCGCAAAAGCTAAATGTCTTCGAGGATTTTCATGCCTCTTATTTTGCCATCTCCCGTCGTGACATGCGCGATTTCCATTTTGTGAAAGGCGATGCAGAGGGTTTGGTCAACGTTCCGCTCTCCATCAAGGGCATGAAGTTGTCCGTTTCATTGCGTGAAGACGATCGTAAGGATAACCTGGTGTGGGTGAGCTTGCGTTCGGTGGATGACTTTCCTTGCAATGAGATGGCGGCCGAATTCTTCAATGGGGGAGGGCATGTCAATGCCAGTGGCGGTCGACTTTATTGCTCTTTGGCCGAGGCTGAAAAGGTAGTTAGGCAGGCATTCATACATTATGAGGATTGGTTAAAACGAAAATAGCCAACGCGCGGCAGTTTGTTCCTATCGTCAATAATCTATAAAAGCAAAGCTTTTGTTTTGTCGTTTTCCCGACTTTAACTATCTTTGCAGAAGATAGGCTTCGCCTCAGCAATTTCAAGCAAGCTTGATTGCCTTCGGCTCGCACTATCATTGCAGATGATAGGCTTCGCCTCAGCAATTCCAAGCCAGCTTGATTGCCTTCGGCTCGCACTATCATTGCAGATAATCGTAGATATCATAAAAGATGAAAAGAATTATATTTCCACTATTCGCCTTGTTGTCCATCTGCTTCTTGGCATCTTGCCGTGACAACAAGACCTATGCAGATCAAAAGGCAGCAGAGCGCAGTGCCATCAACAAATACATTGCCGATTCGGCCGTGCATGTCATTTCTGAAGAGACGTTTGCGGCGCAAGGTTATACAACAAACGTGCAACGCAATGAGTTTGTCTTGATTTCCAGCAGTGGCGTTTATATGCAGATTATTCGAAATGGAGTGGGAGAGAAAATCAAAAATGGTGAGACCGTTGATGTTCTTTGTCGTTTTAAAGAACGTAACTTGATGACCGACTCCTTGCAACTTTCGAACGATGTGCTGTTTTATTCAGCCGTGGTGGATAAGATGAAGGTTCGTAATACAAGCGGAACGTTTACGGCTTCGTTTGTGAAGGGCGAGAGCGTGATGTCAAGTGCTTTTAATACAACAGAGGTTCCTGCTGGTTGGCTGGTTCCGTTCAGTTATATCCATGTGGGCAGACCCATCAAAGAAGGTGATGAAATAGCGAAGGTGCGGTTGATAGTTCCGCATACCAGCGGGCATAACTATGCGCGACGGAGCGTTTATCCGTGTCTGTATGACATTACATATCAACGAGGTAGGTAAGAAAAACCTGTGAACAACTTGATATAAAAACTAACATTAAACAGGAAACATCATGACGTTAATCAAATCAATTTCAGGAATTCGGGGTACCATTGGAGGTCGTTCGGGCGACACGTTGAACCCATTGGACATCGTTAAGTTCACATCTGCTTATGCTACGTTTATCCATAGAAGTGGAAAGTCGCAGAGCAATACTGTTGTGGTGGGACGCGATGCGCGCATTTCAGGTGAGATGGTGAAGAACGTGGTGTGTGGAACGTTGATGGGAATTGGTTATGATGTCATCAACATTGGGTTGGCTACAACGCCCACAACCGAGTTGGCTGTGCGTATGACACAGGCGGCTGGCGGCATTATCATCACCGCCAGTCATAACCCAAGACAATGGAATGCACTGAAATTGCTTAACCATGAAGGCGAATTTCTTACAAAATCGGAAGGAAATGAGGTGCTCGACATCGCTGAAAGTGAAGATTTCAACTATGCGGATGTGGATCATTTAGGTCATTATACTGAAGATCCTTCATTCGATCAACGCCATATTGAGAGTGTGTTGGCACTGAAGTTGGTTGATCGGGAGGCCATCAAAAAAGCTCATTTCAAGGTTGCCGTGGATGGTATCAACAGTGTTGGTGGCGTTATTCTGCCAAAATTGTTGAACGAATTGGGCGTTGAATACACGCTTTTGAACGGTGAACCCACGGGTGATTTTGCACACAACCCAGAACCATTGGAAAAGAATTTGGGTGGTATCATGCAGGAAATGTCCAAAGGTGGCTACGACCTTGGTATTGTTGTTGATCCGGATGTAGACCGCTTGGCGTTTATCTGTGAAGATGGTACCATGTTTGGTGAGGAATACACGCTGGTGAGTGTGGCTGACTATGTGTTGAGTCATACGCCTGGCAACACCGTTTCAAACCTCAGTTCTACACGCGCACTGCGTGACGTGACTGAGAAACATGGCGGACAGTACATGGCTTCAGCTGTTGGAGAAGTGAACGTTACCACAAAGATGAAGGAGGTGAATGCTGTTATTGGTGGTGAAGGCAATGGGGGAGTGATTTATCCCGAAAGCCATTATGGCCGTGATGCCTTGGTGGGTATTGCCCTCTTCCTCTCTTCTTTGGCACATAAAGGCTGTAAAGTGAGTGAGCTTCGCAAAACATATCCTAACTACTGTATGGCGAAAAACCGTATTGACCTGACACCAGAGACTGATATCAGTGCCATCTTGGATCGTATCAAGGAGATGTATGCGGATGAAAAGGTGACAGATATCGATGGTGTCAAGATTGATTTCGCTGACAAATGGGTTCACCTGCGAGCCAGCAACACGGAGCCTATCATTCGTGTTTACAGCGAGGCTGCGACAATGGAAGAGGCTGAGAGTCTTGGTCGTAAGCTCATGGATGTGGTTTATGAAATGCAATAAGACGTATTGCTTGGTCGGCATCTGCCATCCATCAAACGTCAAAATCCCCAAGGCGACACGTCGTCTTGGGGATTTTGGTAAGTATGCGGGACATCTTTTCCCTGATGCTTGTAGGGGGCTTTAGCTGAAAATCATGGTTCCCAATGTTTTTGCCAGCCATATCAGCAGGGCAATCATCATGGCAATGGCGATGATAAAGAAAACAAGGAAGACCGCAGCTTGCAACGCCCGTTTGTTCACTTCCTTGATGATGGCTTTGTCGTCGTTGATGAATCCGTCGATGAGCGCCATGTTCTTCTTGTTGGAACGGTGGAAAAAATCTATGACATTGCCGACGTAGAATGGAATTAGTCCTAACAGCACGTCACGCAAAGTGTTGTTCA
>CAMQBP010000067.1 GCA_946999025.1 uncultured Prevotella sp.
TCAAAGTTGCCAATCACGCTAATCTCAGTTTTGGAGGTACGAAGTGTCAAGTCGAGCGTTGTCGTTTGTCCTTCTACGATGTTGAATATCTGATGGCTCTCTTTCACATTTCCACTGGCCATGCGAGTGCCGGTGACCAGGAAATAGGTTCCTGCATCCAGGCTCGTTCCATCTTTGAATGTATTCTTCCAGCTTGTTCCGCCGCCCATGTCAACCTGACCTTCATCAAAGTTTAGCAAAACTGGAATGCCATTTTCTGTTTTACTGATGCTGAAATGGTTATAATATTTAGGGTCATCCAGATATTTGGAGGGCGAATAGCTTAAAACCAGCTTCCCTTTTGGAGCTGTTTTCTGCTTTTCTGTCTCAAAATCAACATCCATCCATTGGCCATTTTGGCGATATTGAACTTTAGAAGTAACCACGTCCTTTCGTGCTTCGATACCAATACTACGGGCCAAGTCAACAAAGAAAATATCTCTTGAGCGAGCATCTGTAAACCTGGATTTCCACACGCCGATGGGCGTTTGTGCAATTCTTAGGGCCTCGTTATCTGGGTTAATGCGTATGTTTTTTTGAATCCATTCAACAAGCAATGCCGGATTTTGCTGAAACTTTTTGGTGGTTGCAGGGTCAAAGGCGTTTTGTAGTTGCTGTTTGAAGGGCAGGATGATCATTTCGTTCTCAACTCTTGGACTCAATTGGTTGCTCTTCGCCAAGAGATGATCTTCGAGAATATCCATGGAGATATCACGCAAATCTTTGTCATTCAATGTCTTCAATAGCGACAATGCTCTTTTTCCCTTCTCTGGATACTTGTCATAAAAGTTCTTGATGACCCGCCAGTTGCCTCGCGCTTTCACTAACAATTGTGACAGCTCACGCTCATCTGCAGCATGATAGAAAGTTGATTCGTAAGCCTTTCTGATGCTGTCTTCTTGCGCAAATCTAAGTTTATTCTTTGCATTCATTTCTTCTGTCACTTGTGGTATTCGTGCTTTCTCTGGCGGAGGCACAATGTCAAGAGAGTCTAATGGGTGGATTTTTCTCGCCAGGTCAGTCTTCTGGGTTCGGTTGAGACGAATGGTTACTTGTTGATCCTTGCCAAACGATGCTTTGGAAAACCCGTAATATCCATCTTTTGAGGCCCAAACCAGCAAGTCGCCTTTGCCAGCTGTGAGAAATGTCTTGCCCTGTTGATCTGTAAATTTCCTAACTGCGGTATAAAATTCAGCATAGTTGTATATCTTGAAATCTACCTGTGCGTGATTGACGGGTTGACCGTTTTGGTCCACAACGGTAAAATCTACTCGTGCGGTTTCGGCATAATGGTCAATCAGGTTGATTTCCGTAAAATTGGAAGTGCGCAAAACAATCTCTTCAGGCCCGTCATAATGTCCGAAAACCCTTGTGTGCATGAGCATGGCTCTCGATGCCGGCGCGTTGAACCAGCCAAGGTTCAGTACCGGTTCGGGTTCACAGGCGCCCAAGAAATACCATTTGCCGTCTGCCCAAGCCTCGACCCATGCATGATTGTCGTCAGTGTGGGCCCAGCGTGGAGTGTATACTTGTCGGGCCGGAATGCCCACTGCTCTGAGCGCAGCAACAGTAAAAGTACTCTCTTCTCCGCAGCGTCCCTGTGCATTCTTCATGCAGGCTAACGGAGACAGCGTACGGGCATCGGATGGGGTATAGGTGACATGTTCGTGGCACCAATGGTTCACTTCCAGGATTGCATCTTGCATGCTCATGCCTTGAATGCGCTCTTTCAGCATGCCATAAAAAACCTTTCTGGCATCGTCAAGGTTTTCGTTGTTGACACGTAGCGGCATGACAAAATGGCGAAACAACAGCTGTGGAACCTTTGTTCCCCAGGGCATTGCTTGTTGTGTGGTGAAAGTGCTTCGGATATTCTCTAAGTAAAAACGAGTAGGGTAGTCAGTGACGTCGGCTACAGGCATGTAAGCATATAGAAAATGCAATGCATCCAGTTCGTCATTTGTCAACTTTAACCCCTTGATGTCAAAGAATTTGGGTCCTATTTGTTTCATTCTTTCATTAAAAGTTTGAAGGACCTCTTGGCGTTGTTGGTTGTCTTTGAAAATTAAAGATGCTTGGCTAAGTTGGAAACACAATAGCATCAATAGGATTAGGCTTGCTTTTTTCATAGGTTGAATGGATTATCTTGTTGAATGAAGAAGTGCTTGTATCGTGTTTCTCACACGCCTTTCTGTTGTTACCTCCGTGGTCATTTCATCCTGACCCGCTAATCCCATGTATACGGATGGGTTGTGGTATTCCATCTGACTGTAAACACTTTCTCTGGCAGAAAAATGGAATTCTTTGACAAGCGTGCACTGGGCAATGTGTGCGATGTTTGTTTCGTTGATGCCGCAACCAGCAAGAATGTTGACTCGTCCTTGTGCCCTATCTTGCAATTGATTTAACATTTCGATACCTTCTTCCGCAGTAGGCTGCTGTCCGGATGTCAGTATGCGGTCGAATCCAAGGTCTATCAGCTGTTCAAGAGCTTCGAAAGGATTTTTACATCGGTCAAAGGCTCGGTGAAAAGTAGTGGACATGCCCTTTGCATGCGACAAAAGTAGCTGGTTGTTTTCTATGTCAATGCCACCATCTTTGGTCAGGCAACCGAACACAACGCCATCTACACCCAGTTGTTTACAGATGTCAATGTCTGCCAACATACACTTGATGTCAAGCGGTGAGTATAGGAAATCGCCTCCACGTGGTCTGATGATCACATGCAGACGCGTTTTATTAAGGTATTCTCTGGCCATCTTAATGTCACCATAAGAAGGCGTTGTGCCACCTTCTGGAATGCCGGCGCACAGTTCAACACGGTTTGCACCACCAGCCTGAGCAGCCAAGCAGCTCTCAACACTGTTCGCGCATATCTCGAATTGATAATCGTTTTCGCTCATCAGGATGTAGATATAAATAAAAAACATCAAGAGAACCAAGGAGGCTCTCCTGATGTACACGTTATTGAATAGGTATCTTTGCTATTCTGCGGGCATGTCGTCCACCTTCGAAATCGGTAGAAAAGAACTCGTCAAGAATCTTTCTTGTCGTCTCCTTGTCAACAAATCTTCCCGGCAGAACCAACACGTTGGCGTCGTTATGGAGGCGAGTCAAGTGAGCAATCTCGGGTGACCAAGCCAGTCCGGCACGTATTCCTTGATGCTTATTGAGCGTCATGCTCATTCCTTCTCCCGATCCACACACCCCGATACCGGGATAGACGTCACCCCGCTCAATGCCATTGGCTAAGGCATGGGCGTGATCGGGGTAATCACAAGAAGCTGTGCTGTTGGTGCCATAGTCTTTGTATGCAATACCTTTCTCTTCAAGGTACTGTTTGATAAACTCTTTTATTTCATAGCCAGCATGATCACATGCGAGGCCAACTGTCTTAATTTCCATGACAAAATTATTCAGATAGATATTCTTTTACCTGTTTGTACACATTCTCAGCTGTGAAGCCTAATTTCTCGTCCAACACCTTATAAGGTGCAGAATAGCCGAAACTCTCAAGTCCAAAGACTTTTCCATTGGCTCCAACCAGGCCTTGTAAGGTGACCGGTAATCCTGCTGTGAGACCAAAAATCTTCGCATCTTTCGGAAGAATGGACTCTTGATATTCTTTGCTTTGACGACGGAACAACCCTTCAGACGGCACACTGACAATGCGCGTTTTGATGTTGTCGTTTCTCAATAATTTTGCACCGGCAACCAAAGTCGACACTTCTGAACCGCTGGCTAACAAGATAACGTCATATTGTTCGTCGCTGCCAGCAACGATATATGCGCCTTTACGTGTTTCTTGGTAGTTGTTGCCTTCTGGCAAACTCTCAATGGCTTGTCGTGAGAGGATGAGTGCCGTCGGTGTATCCATGTTTTCCATGGCCATTTGCCAACACACTGTTGTCTCTTCAACATCGGCAGGACGGAATACTCTGACGGAATCTTTTCCATGATGGTTCTTCAACTTCTCCATCAATCTGATTTGTGCTTCCTGCTCCACAGGCTCATGGGTAGGACCATCTTCACCAACACGGAATGCATCGTGCGACCAAATGAACTTGATGGGAACTTCCATCAATGCAGCCAAACGAATGGCCGGCTTCTGATAATCTGAGAAGACGAAGAAGGTTCCACAGGCAGGAATCACGCCACCATGCAGGTACATGCCAATACACATACAAGTCATGGTAAGCTCACTGACGCCAGCTTGGAAGAAAGCACCGCTGAAATCACCTTTTACCATGCTCTGCGTTTTTTTCAAGAAGCCATCTGTTTTATCTGAATTGGATAGGTCGGCTGACGAACATACCATGTTAGGAATCTGTTCGGCCAATACACTCAGGCATACTGATGAAGCAGCGCGGGTGGCCTGTCCTGGCTTTTGTTCAACCTTGCTCCAATCAATTTGAGGAGCATTACCAGAGAACCAGTTTCGCATTTGTGCCGACAACTCTGGATTTTTCTCAGCCCATGCCTTTTCTTCAGCATGACGCTGGGCAACAACCTCTCGCAGTTCGTCCTGGCGTTTGTCGTACAATGCTTGGACTTCTTGGAAGATTTCGAAAGGATTATCGAGGTTTCCGCCCAGATTCAGCACTGTTTTGGTATAGGCATCACCGCCAAGTGGGGCACCGTGTGTTTTCACATTTCGCTCGTAGCTGCTGCCGTCAGCTTTCAAAGCCCCCTTACCCATGGTGGTCTTGCCTATGATGAGTGTGGGGCGGTGCTGTTCCGTCAGGGCCTCATCCAATGCCTGACGAATCTCTGTAACATCATTACCATTGATGGTCAATACGTTCCATCCCCATGATTGATATTTCATTGCTGTATCTTCTTGCGTTACAGCATCACAATCCGTTGAGAGCTGAATGTCGTTAGAGTCGTAGAACATGATAAGATTGTTCAGTCCCAACGCACCTGCCAACCTGCCTGTTCCTTGGGAAATCTCTTCTTGGATGCCACCATCCGATATGTATGCATATATCTTATGTTGCATCATGGTTTTTCCAAGCTTGGCTTCCAAAAACTTTTCTGCCACAGCTGCACCGGCAGCGAAGGTGTGTCCTTGACCTAAAGGTCCAGATGTGTTTTCTATTCCACGTGTGACGTCCCGTTCGGGGTGGCCCGTTGTAGGCGAGTCCCACTGTCTGAAATTCTTCAATTCATCAATCGTATATTTACCTTGTAGGGCAAGTGTGGCGTAAAGCATGGGCGACATGTGACCTGGGTCAAGATAAAAACGGTCTCTTCCAGCCCAAGTTGCATCGTCTGGATCGTACACCAAGTATTCTGAAAAAAGTACGTTAATAAAATCAGCACCGCCCATTGCACCTCCTGGGTGGCCAGAGTTTGCCTTTTCTACCATGGAGACAGCAAGAATTCTGATGTTGTCTGCCGCACGGTTCATCGTTTTTAAGTCATTCATCATGTTATGGTTATAATATTAGTTTTATCAATGTAAGTATAATTTAAGGTATACAGATAAGATGTATACAAATGCAAAGATAGCATATTGATTTGAGAATAGCGATTGAATGTCAACGTTTTTACATCATTTTTTGTCGTTTGTGATTTATTATCACTATATTTGCATGAGAAAACAATATTTGGTTATATATGGAAAAGACGCACAACCATTTGGTTATTATGGCAGGTGGAGTAGGGAGTCGCTTTTGGCCCATGAGCACAAGCGATAAACCTAAGCAGTTTATTGATGTGTTAGGAGTTGGCAAATCCCTTTTGCAACTCACTTTGGATAGATTCAGTGGACTATGTTCTCCCAATCACGTTTGGATTTTGACCAATAAGAAATACTTTCAGCTTGTGCGTCAACAACTTCCTGATGTCCCTGTTGAAAACATTCTTCAAGAGCCCATGCGCCGTAATACGGCACCCTGTATAGCATACGTCAGCTGGCGTATCAAGTCGTGTGACCCACAAGCAAACATCGTTGTGACGCCCAGTGACCACGTTGTCACCAATGGAGTTGAATTCCAAAGAGTTATTAAATCATGTCTCACTTTCGCCAACGAAACAGATGCAATCATCACCTTGGGAATGAAACCCAACAGACCAGAAACTGGATACGGATACATTCAAGCAGATTTAACCTCCAGTTCGTTGCGCAATAAAGAACTTTTCAGGGTAGATAGATTTAGGGAAAAACCAGATTTACAGACAGCACAAGAATATATCGAGCAGAGCAATTTCTTTTGGAATGCCGGCATCTTTATTTGGAACGTCAAAACAATCGTCAACGCCTTCAGGGTATATGTGCCAGCAATGGCCAAGATTTTTGAGAGCATGATGGATATCTATGGTACCAAAGAAGAACAATACGTCATCGACGAACGATATGGTGCGTGTGAAAACATCTCTGTAGACTATGCGATTTTAGAGAAATCTGAAGAAATCTTTGTGTGTCCGGCAGAGTTTGGATGGAGTGACTTGGGGACCTGGAGTTCGCTACTTCAGCAAACCAAGCGCGATTTGTACGGCAATGGCATCATCGGAGAGAATATTTCTTTGTATGACACTCATAATTGCATCGTGCATGCAACACAGGCCAAACAAGTTGTCATCCAAGGACTTGATGATTGTATTGTAGCCGAAAAAGATGGTGTCTTATTGATTTGTAAGCTGGCAGAAGAGCAACGCATCAAACAATTTTCTGGCGAAAACTGAATAAATTGAGGTGTCATGCTGTTGCATGTCATGATTCCACCATTCATCTTTGATGAACACCTATTTATATAGTGTGGGGATTTATCAGTAATTTTTAAAGTAAAAATTGTGCAAAAAGCTCTTCACTAACAGTTTTCTTCCAAACCTCGTTAGACCGTAGCCTTTGTTGGTTGCAGTGTTGTTGTATTGTTCTACGGCTGCCTCCAATCGCGCAACAATCATCATTTTGGCGCCATTTTCCCAGGTACGAAAATCCGTATTTTCCGTATATTGATGACTAAAAGCAATCAGCTGGTCCATGTTGAAGCTATCAGATTTGATTCCAGCCCCTTCCAACATGGCCTCATGCGCATTGCACTCTTGTTCGACATGGACAGGTACCATCATCGCAGGCTTACCCATATACATGGCCTCGCATACCGATTCGAAACCACCTGTTGTCGCATAAGCCTTACAGTTGGCCAGATAATATAGAAATTTCTGATCGTCAATGCGATGAAAAGTCAGCGTATCATCAATTTGAGTGGTTTCATCCGCATCCTTTTTGTCCCAGAAAAAGTGCAACGAGATGTCCCGATGATTGGCATGCCACTGCATCACCGAGTCGCTGAACCCAGCATTGATGATATAGCCTGTCATATAATCACCCTTACCTCTTTGTATCTTCAGTGCCTCATCACGTAATAAGGGTGGTACCACAGATAGGTTTTCTTCATCGTAGTCACCAGTTTTACTGAACGACAGACCTAACTTACGTGTGGCACCCAGGCATGTTGCTCGCGTAAATGCTAACATGAGTTTTTGGCTGACTTTATATTTTTTCGGGAAAGGGTAGGATGGATGCAAAAACATGTACTGATGACCGATGCACACTTCTGGTATGAGGGGGTGAAAAATAAAATAGGTTAATCCTGTGAGAACTTCATAAAAATTGACGACCAGGTCGGCACCACTCGATTGGATGTGCTCATGAAGATATCGAATGCTCGATAGGTATTTGGGCGATTTAAAAATGTTGTAGATGATAGATCGAGTAAGTCCTACCTTCTGGTTTGCTTTTGACGGTAGAAAGTTTGGGCTGAAGAAGCCAAAGACAGGGGCTTGTGTTCGATGAAGAAAAAAGGAGGGTACTTCCCTTGACCGACTTCTACCAACAAGTATCTCGATTACTTTGTGACCACAATCACGCAGTGCTTTCTCTAATGTCAAGGCTTGTGTCAGATGTCCTCTGCCTTCACCTTGTACAATGAATATAACTTTCATTTTTTTTCTGTGTTATCTTATTTTGCTTACAAAAATAAAGGAGAGTTGTTACAAAACAGTGTAAAAACGATAACATTTCATAGAAAAAAAAGAACGATTTAAATTCTACTGTGCTTATAAATTGATATTTAAATATGATGTGCGTCCTACATCGTGAGGTTGTCCCGAAAAACGGCCGTTTTAGTTACTTTGGCGCGAATTTATTTCAGGTTTTATAGAGGAAAGATAAACAAAAAGGGATGATACCTCGTGAGAAGTGTCAGTCCTAATTTTGGAAATTAATAAAAGTTTTACCGGACAGCAATATATCCAAATAGATGTTCTTCTGTCTGTCGCTCAAATGCAACATTATTTCAAAATCACTGTTTTGGTAGTAAAGTCGGAATAAACAATGATCTGAATTCCTTTTTCATTTGGAGAGCATGGTTGACCTGAAAGATTGTAGCGGGCAACCTCCTTTACTTTGTCATTGCTGCTTCCATTTGCTTCAATCCTCCCGACGGAAGATGGTACATTCTCGCCGTAGTATATACCCTGCAGTGATGTACAACCTGCAAATGCATTTTCTCCAATGAAACTCACAGTCTCAGGTAAGTAGATTTCTCGGAGGTATGCTGCTCCCTCAAATGCTCCGCGAGCAATACGACGGCAGTTCTCATTAACGATGTAGGTGATGTTTCGACTTCCTGCAGGATAATGCACCAAGATCCAGTCCTTGATACCCTCATAGCCGACAGCATAGAGTACGCCATCGATGGTTTTGTACTTGTTCATGTAGTTTCCGTTGATGTAGCCTGACGTGAACTTGTCAACTTTCTCAATCTCTTGGGCATTGATGGCTGTGCTCATCAGCAGAGCAAACAGCAGTAATAATAATTTTCTCATATCATTCGATGTTTATTAATATGTATACATCAATTATACGATGTGACATTGTGTAGCGACCGAAGGAATCTCTCAGATAGAGCTCAGGGAACAAATATCCCTTGATAGTTAAGGAGATTTCAGCTAAAGGTCATCCTCGGAGTTGTCGAGATGGGTTGCAATGAGCGTATGCCAGCCGTACCATGCAAAAATCATCATGACATTGCCTGCCGTTCTATCCACACACTGGTAGATGATGTCCACGTCCTTACCATTCTTCTGCTGAGGATTGTCAAGTGGGAAAGTACCCGCGTCAAAGTATGTCAGCTTCACTGTTTCATTTTCCTATGCAGAAGTGTTGAAAGATATTATTCAGTACCTCGTGTGTTGTGATAAGGCCGC
>CAMQBP010000068.1 GCA_946999025.1 uncultured Prevotella sp.
CCAAGACCCACAGCTTAGAAGGCTGTTGCTCTAATCCAACTGAGCTACGGAACCGATAATCGACTGCAAAAGTAATCATTTTGATTGAGAGTAAGGCGATGAAACGGCTTGTTTCAGTAGAAGTTAGTGTTTTTTAACAAATACTGTTGGTCCTTGAAAGGCGAGCATCATACAGCTATCAATCTTAGCTTCACCTTGAGAATTCAAAATCGAAGTGCAAAAAAATCTTATTTTTATTCCAATAAATTTGATAATTTGAAAATTAATATTTATATTTGAAACATAACTTATCACTATTAAGTCCTCTCTCCCAGAGTAGGTCTGATAGATGTAAGTGATTGCTTAAATAACTCTACTTATTATTATTTAAAACACAAAATTACTATGAAAGCTTTTGCTATGCTCGGACTCAACAAAGCCGGATGGATTGAAAAAGAAAGACCGATCTGCGGTCCAATGGATGCAATTGTTAGACCTCTCGCCGTTGCGCCATGCACATCCGATGTTCACACTGTTTGGGAAGGAGCGATTGGAGATCGTAAGGACATGATTCTGGGGCACGAAGCTACTGGAGAAGTCGTTGAAGTTGGTTCATTTGTAAAAGATTTCAAGCCTGGCGACAGAGTCATCGTACCTGCCATTACACCCGACTGGAATTCGCTCGAAGCACAAGCAGGTTATTCTATGCACTCTGGAGGTATGTTAGCAGGATGGAAATATTCTAACTTCAAAGATGGAGTCTTCGCAGAATACTTCCATGTTAATGATGCCGATGGCAACCTTGCGCTCATTCCAAAAGGATTGGATCCGATAGAGGCAACAATGTTGGCCGACATGGTACCGACAGGTTTTCATGGAGTTGAGTTGGCAGACGTCAAGTTCGGAGACGAAGTGCTCGTCATAGGAATTGGTCCTGTAGGCTTGATGGCTGTGGCAGGAACAGCTCTTTCCGGTGCTTCCTATATTTACGCTGTGGGTAGCCGTCCCGTATGTGCAGCAGCAGCCAAAGCATACGGAGCATCAGAGATCATCGACTACCATAAAGGTCCGATTGCAGAGCAAGTTATGAAGCTGACAAACGGCAGAGGTGTAGACCGTGTCGTTATTGCCGGTGGAACTGTGGATACAATGGCAGAAGCCGTTACCGTATTGAAACCCGGTGGCACCATCGGTAATGTGAATTACTTGGGACGAGGTGAGTTTATTAAGATTCCTCGTATCGAATGGGGTGTTGGCATGGGCCACAAGACAATCAAAGGCGGATTGATGCCTGGCGGCCGTTTGCGTATGGAGAAGCTGGCCAGAATGGTTACCTCCGGCCGTCTGAACCTCGCTCGTCTCATAACACATCGCTTCAACGGCTTTGAGCACATGGAGGAAGCACTGATGTTAATGAAGAACAAACCTCAAGATCTGATCAAACCGGTGGTTATAGTTGATAAAGACTTGATGAAATAAATTTCAAAAAGAATATAAGTTACCGAAAAAGATGGCAGGCATGTTGCTCTTAGAGCAGATGTCTGCCATCATTCGCATGATAAGAAATGGCAGTCTCAAATTTCGTAAGCATCCAACATTAGTCGTCTTTCACACTAACAAATCACATGAAGGACGCAAGCGTGAGACACCATGAGACGTGGTGAGACGCTGTGAGACACTTTAGCAGGTGAAAATTCACCAACAAATGTAACATTTATAGAGATTTAGTAACGCTGTAAACCCTCCCCTTTTCCATGAGCTTTTTTGCTGTTTTTGTTCTATAAAATGACAACAAAACGGTTATGAATAATTGCTGAAATAGAAAAAATCAATAGGCAGACGGTATGCAAACATGCCATATCTTGGTTAGAAAAACAGAACTTTCAGCATAAACGATGCAAAAATAGCCTTTTTTAGCACCATATTGGCGGTCAATCTTAATGATCTAAGCTGCCAAAAGCATGGAGATTGGAGGCATAGAGCATTGCTTTTGCGGCCGAGATGAACTTCAGAAGGAGCAAAGATGGTTACCAACAAATACAAATCATTCATTATCAACCAACTACAAATCTCTCTCATTTAGGCCGTATTTCGTTGCGATGGAAGGTTGATTCATCAATAAGCGAAATATAAGCGGGCTGTTGTCAAGATAAATTCATCATCAACCACCTGTTTACCAAAGGGTTCAATGACATTATGGCAGGCATGACAAACGCCTCATTGAGAAATGACAGCGGCCTCTCCTACTCGTCATTCGATGCGTTCTAGCATCTTTAATCCGTTGAGCGTGCATATTCCACGGATGAATAATAAAATGATGTTACGAAAGACTATCTGTAGGCCATGTTCCTTATACAGCTGACTGGTCATTGCAAAACGAACAGCTTCACGCGCCACTTCCACAACGATGTGATAATTAGTGTCTGGCCTAAAGAAGCCCTCTTTCACGCCTCTGTCAATAAAGTTATACGCATCTTCATCCCGCTCCTTATGCTTGTTCTCAAGATACGTTTGCACACGCTTGTATTTTTGCACTTCGTCAAAATACAGCGGAGAAATCTCTGACAAACGATGAGCTTGGTAATTGTAGAATTCAATCAATATATCCATGACATGATGGTTGTGCCGTTCGCTGAAATCCTTCATGTGCTCATCAAATTCTTGCTCTGCAGCTTTCATGCCTTCCAGCAGCAGTTCCTCCTTATTGCTGTATATTTCGTACACCGTGCGCTTGGATATGGATAATCTCCTGGCAATGTCATCCATCTTGACCGCCTTGATGCCCTTCTCGAAAAATTCGCTCATGGCTGCTTTCAAGATACGCTCACGAAGCTCTTGCCGATAAGGCGTTAGACCGCTCATTTTATTCATTCCTTTTACCATAACTCCACAAAGATACAAAAAAGCATAAAAACCAGGTCTTCTTTAATGGTTTTTTCTTAACTTTGTTCCGTTATCAACTATAAGAACGTTTAATCAGGGGGAGAAATATCTGGGTACTACTCTTCGAAGCTCATGCCCTTTTTGACCTCCATTTAGTATTATAATCCAATGTTAAAAATCACCAAAGAAGCAGCTCTTGCTTACCATGAGGGAGAACGTCCCGGCAAAATCGAAGTAAAACCGACCAAGCCTTACAGGACTCAAACCGACCTCAGTCTGGCCTATTCACCAGGCGTGGCCTACCCGTGTCTTGAGATTCAGAATAATGAAAATGATGCTTACAAATATACCAATAAGGGCAACTTGGTTGCTGTCATTTCCAACGGCACGGCAGTGTTAGGCTTGGGTGACATTGGTGCCATGAGCGGCAAACCCGTGATGGAAGGCAAAGGCTTGCTGTTCAAGATATATGGTGGCATCGATGTGTTCGACATCGAGGTAAACGAGAAAGACCCCGTGAAGTTTTGTGAGACCGTTGAAAGGATTGCTCCGTCGTTTGGCGGCATCAATCTGGAAGACATCAAAGCGCCTGAATGTTTCTATATTGAGGAAAGGCTGAAGAAAACGCTCGACATCCCCGTGATGCACGACGACCAACATGGCACGGCCATCATATCTGCCGCAGGTCTGAAGAATGCTTTAGAGGTTGCCGGCAAAGACATCAAGCAGGCCAAACTGGTCATCAATGGTGCAGGAGCCGCTGCTATCAGCTGTACCAAATTGTACATGGCTTTGGGGGTGAAGAAAGAAAATATCCTGATGCTGGATTCACACGGAGTGATTACAAAAGACCGTACCGACCTGAATCCAGAAAAAGCAATATTCGCTACCAACCGGAAGAACGTACACACTTTGGAGGAAGCCGTTAAGGATGCCGACGTCTTCGTGGGTTTGTCAAGAGGCAATATTCTATCCAAAGACATGATTCGGTCGATGGCTTCCAACCCCATCGTGTTCGCATTGGCCAATCCCGTGCCTGAAATTAGCTACGAAGATGCCCTTGACAGTCGGCCAGACGTCATCATGTCGACTGGACGCAGCGACTATCCTAATCAGATTAATAATGTTATCGGCTTCCCATACATCTTCCGTGGAGCGCTGGATGTACATGCTAAGGCCATCAATGAGGAAATGAAGATGGCCGCCGTACATGCCATAGCCGACCTTGCCAAACAACCCATTCCGGATGTGGTCAATGAAGTTTATCACATCAATGAATTGAATTTCGGCCCCAAGTATTTTATTCCAAAGCCCATTGACCCGCGCCTCATCACAGAAGTGAGTGCGGCTGTAGCCAAAGCAGCCGTAGACAGTGGCGTGGCCAGAACGCCTATCAAGGACTGGGATAAGTACAAGGAGAATTTGAAGCAGTTGCTCGGACAGGAATCTAAGTTTACGAGAACCCTGCATGCCACGGCCGCTCGCCATCCACAGCGCATTGTGTTTGCTGAAGGAGGGCACCCCACTATGATGAAAGCTGCCGTGCAGGCAAAGCAAGAAGGCATTTGCGTTCCTATTCTGTTAGGAAATCCAGACAGACTTAACCGACTGGCTAACCGACTGAAACTTGATCTTACGGACATCAAAATCATAGACATGCGCGCAGATAAGGAACAGGGAAAGCGTGCGAAATTCGCCAAACACCTGTCAGAAAAGCTTGAACGACAAGGGTATACCTTTGAAGAAGCTTACGACAAGATGTACGAGCGCAACTATTTTGGTATGTCGATGGTTGAACATGGTGACGCGGATGGCTTCATCACAGGACTCTACACAAAATACTCGAACACCATCAAGGTGGCTAAAGAGGTGATTGGCATTCGTCCTGGATACAAAACTTTTGCCACCATGCACATCCTTGACACTAAAAAAGGCATCTACTACATTTCTGACACCTTAATCAACAGGCACCCAGACGAGAATGTGCTGTATGACATTGCGCGCCTCAGTGCTGACGCAGTAAGATTCTTCAATGACAAGCCAGTCATGGCGATGATTAGCTATTCCAACTTCGGAACAGACACGATTGGAAGTCCGCAAAAGGTACATGCAGCCGTAGAAAGAATGCAACAAGAGTTCCCTGACTTGGCTGTCGATGGAGAAATGCAGGTTAATTTTGCCATGGACAAAAAATTACGCGATGACAAATATCCATTTACACGCTTGAAGGGTAAGAACGTTAACACGCTGGTTTTCCCCAATATGAGCAGTGCCAACGGCAGTTATAAATTGCTGCAAGCCCTCAATTCGGATGCAGAAATCATCGGTCCGATACAAATGGGATTGAAAAAACCAATCCATTTTACCGACTTCGAATGTTCTGTGCGCGACATTGTAAACATCACTGCCGTAGCTGCCATCGATGCTTACGTGGAGAAAATCAAGAATTCAAAAAAATAAATTCAATAATAAAAGTGCCAACAACGCAGTTTATGCTGGTTGTTGGCATTTGCATTTTGTCTATCAACCCATTGCTACATGATTACATTTCCATGTGCCAAAATCAATTTAGGCCTTAACATTGTAGGCGTTCGGCCAGATGGTTACCATGACATAGAAACCGTGTTCTTCCCTATTCCGCTGCACGACACGCTTGAAATAACACGCATGGACGAACAGTTTCCATCCGATAATCCGTGCGATTTGAAGATAACAGGGAAGGCACTCGATGTTCACGAAGACAACAATCTCGTCATCCAGGCTTACCATTTGCTGGCAAAAGACTTCTCACTACCGCGTATTCACGCCCACCTTTACAAGGAAATCCCCTCACAAGCGGGCTTAGGAGGCGGATCGAGCGATGCAGCATTCATGATCAGGCTGCTCAATGAGCAATTCAAACTCAATCTCACCACCGCTGACATGGAGCAATATGCGGCCCAACTGGGTGCTGATTGCGCTTTCTTCATCACCGCCAAGCCTTCGTTTGCGACGGGAATTGGTGATCAACTCCTGCCGATTGAGCTGCCAAAAAGGAATCTTGATGGGTGTTATCTCGCACTGATTAAGCCCGACATAGCCGTTTCAACCAAAGATGCTTATGCCAAAATTGAGGTGAAACAACCTGCTAAATGCTGCCGAGACATCATCTATCAGCCCATAGAAACATGGAAAAACGAACTGATGAATGACTTTGAAATACCCGTATTCAAGTTGTATCCGCGGCTGAAGCACATCAAAGAGCAGCTTTACCAGCAAGGGGCTGTGTATGCAGCCATGAGCGGAAGCGGCAGTACCATCTATGGTATTTTCAAAAAAGAGCCACAAGGAATCAACCAGTTGTTCAACGATTGCTATACAACCGTACTTCCATTATAGGTAATGAGAGTTGACTGGGGTGAAGCGTCAGCTCACAATTGATGCATAAACTCTTCAGCTGAATGCAGCGTTTCTTGCTTACCAACATCCATCAGCTTGAGGTTTGACTCTACATGTCCAATGATGGGAACCTGATTGCACACGCTTAAATAGAAATCAATCACGCCAAAACGGTCAGGAAAAGCATCCATCCATGGAAACAATTGTGGTGAAAAGGTGTGAATACCAGCAAAGGCAAATTTCTTGTACTGCGCCACATTCAGGTTTGAATAGGGCGAACGAACCTCCCCAGTCTTCACGTTCGTCCAACCAACCAATCGCATGTCGTCATCAAAAAGCAGGTAACGATTGGTGTTACGCTCACTTACCAACAAGGTTGCCGCAGCCTCTGTATGCGCGAAATAAAAGCGTTGAAGGTTGATGTTACTTAGTATGTCAACGTTATGAATCAGTATTCTGGCGTCCCCAAACAAGCGCTTTGCAGCCTTAATACCACCTCCCGTATCGAGCAACTGGTTGGTTTCGTCGCTGATACGGATGTCTAAACCAAAATAATGATTGGCTTCTAAGTATTGAATAATTTGCTCTGAAAAATGATGCACATTGACAATAATACGATTAAAACCAGCATCTTTTAACTTAAATATCACCTGTTTGAGCAAAGGTTCACCACCAACTTCCACCAAAGCCTTTGGCACATGGTCGGTCAGCGGTTTGAGTCGGGTTCCCAATCCCGCTGCTAAAATCATTGCTTGCATCATATCTTGATTTTCTTTCATCGTCGCTTATCACTCCAAATCATCACTGTCAAAACCAATAGACATTTAAGTTTTCACACTCAGAATGACTACTTTGCCTCCAACGTTTGCTCTATTTTCTGTTCACGGTGGTTGATTCTAACCTCAATTCCGAACTTATCATGAATGTGTTCTGCCAAATGTTGCGCGCAATATACGCTGCGGTGCTGTCCGCCTGTGCAACCAAATGAGAATATCAAACTGGTAAATCCCCGCTCAATGTATCGCGCAACGTGACGATCAGCCAGTTGGTATACATTTTCAAGGAAGACGAGTATCTCGCCATCATCTTCCAAAAAACGAATCACAGGCTCATCCAAACCCGTCAAATTCTTATAAGGTTCGTATCGTCCGGGATTGTGAGTTGACCGACAATCAAACACATAGCCGCCCCCATTTCCTGTGGGATCTTCGGGAATTCCTTTGTGATAAGAAAAACTGTTTACACGAACAATCAGATCACCTCTATCATCATATTTGGAAAAAGTGGCGGGTCCATCAACCGGATTGGCCTTAAATATATTGTTATCCGTAATCTTGAAGCCGTCAGTTCTTTTCACTTTTCTCTCCTCCTTGTTAGCAAATTGAGGCAATTCCGTCATCTCTTTGAGGATGCTCATCATGTATGGATAGGGAAAAACATGCTCGCCAAGCTTTATAAGCTCACGAAGATTCTGCATGGCAGCTGGAATAGATTGAATAAAATGTTTCTTCCGCTCGAAATATCCACGAAAGCCGTATGCGCCCAAGACCTGTAACGTGCGAAACAGCACAAAGAGATTCAATCGCTCTACGAAGTGTCTGCTCGATGGAACTTCCGTATATTGTTTCAAAGACTCATAATAAGCAGACACCAAATCGCGTCGCAATTTAAAAGGATATTTAGCTGATGCCTGCCACAAGAAGGACGCCAAGTCATAATAGTATGGTCCTTTTCTGCCTCCTTGATAGTCAATAAAATATGGATTACCATCATGATCGAGCATCACATTGCGTGCTTGAAAATCTCGATACAGGAAACATTCCGCTGGTTCTGCCGTCAAATCCTTGGCAAACATACGAAAGTTGGCCTCTAACATCAGCTCGTGGAAATCGATTCCTGTCGCTTTCAAAAAGCAATACTTGAAATAATTCAGGTCAAACAACACGCTTTCTACATTGAATTCGGGTTGTGGATAACACTGTTGAAAGTCGAGTCCAACGGCTCCCCTCACTTGCATTTCAGGCAGTGCTTGAAGCGTTTTGGTCAACAGCAGTTTTTCTTTCTGCGTGTATCTGCCGCCAGCATCACGGGCACTTTTCAGCATATCAAACAGCGAAGTATGTCCCAAATCGGTCTGAAGATACCTCAGTTCATCGTCACTAACAGCCAAAATCTGAGGGACCGGAAGCTGTTTGTCCGTAAAATGCTCCGTGAGATAAATGAACGCATGATTTTCATCACGACTGGTACCTATCACTGCGATCACCGATTGGCCAGTTTTGTTGCCGAAACGATAATAAACACGATTGCTGCCAGCCCCTTCCAACTTCTCTATAGTGGAAGGTTTCTCACCCGCCCATTGTGCATAAAGTTCTATAAGTTTCTCCATATATTTCGATTCTTCTCCCCTTTGCTCCACGGGTTTACAGCACATTGAACCGTAACACACTCGTTGATGAAAGGTGATTTCGACAGAATGACAAGACAAAATTAAGCATTTTTTAATGAAAAAACGGATGAACGGGCAGGAAATGAAAAATATATTGTTCCTCAACAACTGCCACAGGCATGTGGAATGGTCTACCTAAAAAAAGAATCGGATGTCATCCCGACATCCGATTAAAAAAAACAAACTACTTAAAAACTAATCTACTAAAACAAATCAAAAATATCTTTTCTACTTAACACTTTAATCAATATTTTCGTGTTTACGTTGCAAAGATATATGTTTTGGTTTTAATTTCAAAATTTTTTGATATGAAAAAACACATTTTTTATACAATATGCATAAAATAAGAGGGTGTGCCTACAAATAGACACACCCTCTCGTTTATTTTAATCAAATTGATTTTTACATCATGCCACCCATACCTGGCGCTGCCGGCATGGCAGGTTTTTCCTCTGGCTTGTCAACGATAAGACATTCAGTGGTTAAGAACATGCCTGCAATCGATGCAGCATTCTCCAGTGCCACACGAGCAACTTTCGCCGGATCTACGATACCCTCTTTGCG
>CAMQBP010000069.1 GCA_946999025.1 uncultured Prevotella sp.
TCTCGCCCAATTTGCGCACGTTGCCCACCTTCATGGACAGCGGATAGAACCAAACCAGGCGCGTCTTGGCCATGTCGCCGTTTTCCAAGAACACCTTGGTGCGCATCAATAAGGCCAACTCCATCAAGTAAGCGCGCACCCGTTTGCTGTTTGCCACCTCCGTTGACCATTTCAGGTTGGGCACGATTCGGTTGCCATAGCCAATAGATTCCTTCTCATAGATAAAGGGAATGTTGGCATCTCCCAACGCCACAATTCGGTCGACATTGATGGCATCAAGGCGTTCACACTCAGACAAGACGGTGCGTTGTGGGAATCCATAGTTCTCTCCGATGACCTTGGGCAGGAACTCCTGCTTCATAATCACGTCGTACAGAATGCTCTCTCCGTTATACGAAGTGGCCAACAACCGTTCACGCGCAGACGCACTGACACCCAAAGGCTCGGGCATGTCGCCGTTTTTCATCGACTCAACGTGCGTATTGGTCGTACCAAAGTCGACGGAAAACGTAAAGGCCTCGTTGCCTTGGACGTGCGCCGGCCATCGAGGACACAGCACTCCTTCGGCCGCCAGGTTGCCATGATCGTCGGTAAGGGTGACGTTGAGGTAGTCGAAATCGTCCTGCAAGCGATAATATTTGGATCCTACTCGCTTCTCAGCCTTTAAGGATCGGTCGCGCATGACCACGTCATCTGGGTTCATCCCGTTGCGATAACCGTCGTAATAGAATGACAAATCAATGCGGAAGTTCTCCAACATACCCAGCGCACGGTCAACCAACTGCACGTTATATTGTTTCAATCCTGGCGTTCGCATGAACGGGAAAATGCTCAATGCGAAAGGTACGGTGACGAAATAGCCATGGTCGTTTGTCCTATCATAGGCCAAATCGACGTTTCTACTCGACACATAGGTGCGCTGTAGCGTGATATAATGGCGCTCTTTCTGCACGGGAATGCGCAGCGTGGCGGTCAATGTTTCGACATTTCCCCTCATGCCATGCGTCATTTCGAAACGTGGTCTGCCATTGATGGTGCCCCACAAATCACTGACGTTGAAATACTTGAAGTAAAGAGGTTTCAAGGGTAAGATGAAGTTGTGGTCATCGGCATCGCGCGTTGCACTGGTGAGATTGCCGTCAAAGAAGCAATCACGATCGAGGGTGTAATCGAGTTTGATCAACGCAGGTTGGAAAAAATCATCGTCAGTCAGCCACGGATACTGATGCGTGGTAGCTGGTAAGATGCGCTTTTCCGGCTCTACTGCGTAATCTTCCGGTCTAATCACGGTGTTGTCATCCCATGTTCCGGTGATGTAAGTGAAGGTGTCTGTCTGTGTTGCATTGAGATGATTCTGCAGCACCAGCGGCACAATGCCATCCACAGGTCGTGAGGGTTTCATTCTAAAGTCACTGGCTGCAATGGCCGCCTGAACGTCTTCTGGGCGGGCACCGTAGAACGGAACGCCCAACGCTTGCACGCCTTCTTCCATCTGCATGAAGTTGGTTTCGAGGAAAGCGCGTGCCCGGTCAGCGTTAGCCAGGTCCATGGCGGCAGGGTTGCCTATCTCTTTCAAGATGTCATTCTGCAGCGCAGTGGGCAACAAAGGCAGATTGGCGATGAGGTAACTGTTCACCTCACCGCAACGACGCTTCAACTCTGGGTAGGCTGTGAACAAGGCATAGATGTACTTAACGAAGCGTTCGCTGCGCATATACAGCGGGCGCCACAGGCTAAAGAGCTGCACGTTCTGCTCTACGGGGATGTCGCAGAGCCCGTCTTGCGCATTGGGTGATGCCATGAAGAGCGTGATTGGCGAGGTAGAACCAATGACCTGGTTGCCATAAACCAAGAAATACAAGCGATCCAACTGGTCGAAATTGAAGGCTTCTTGGTCTTGATGCAAGAACATCTCGATGGTCTCGCCCAACAAACTGTGCTGTGGTGAGTCTTTCAACTTCTCCAACTCGGTGGCTCGGTTCCATTCCACAATCTGCAATTGATTGCGCAATTCAGAGTAATTGAAGAACAACTGGGCGATATCCAACGCATTGGAAACCAGCTTTTCGTCCATCGCTTCGCCTTGCAGACGGGCATTCATGGACAGTCGTTTGAAAGCGTTCTTCACCAAATCCATCTGTGCGAACGGAGAAGGAATGGCCGTACGAGGCTGTTGTGACAACCCTGCATTGGGGTCGGCGATCATCTCTATCTCGTCGGCATTGTATTGACTGCTCAGCGGAATCCAATCTTCGCCGGATGTTTTCTTATTATAGGATAATATCTTTGACATGAATTGACTTTGTATTTACGTTCAACGATGCTATACCACCGAATTGTATTTCTCTTCAACCAGCTTGTCCAGCGTCTCATCCAACAGGTTCATCAGCTTGTAAGCCACGCGGTCGGTGCCGTATTTCTGTATCTTGACAGCCTGCTGACTCATTTTGTTGAGGGAAGAAAGCAAAGACTTATAGTCGATGGTTGACTTAAACAAGCCGCTCTTGGGCGCAATGCCGCTCAACGCATCAGACAGCTTGTCGGTTGTCAGATGGAAGGGTTCGAAACTGCGCTGATTGAGTTTCAGTTCCTTCAACCAGGTAAGATAAGCCACATAGAAATCGCTTGTCAGCGTGTGGAAGAAACTCGTGGAGAGGAAACCACTGGTTATTTCCGGTTTGTCCTCGGTGTAACCGCGTCCCACATCGCTCTTCAATTGATTGGTGATGTACAGGTATGCCAAGTGAAACTTCACCAGTTGTTTGTTGACATGCAAGCGCGTTGACGTTCCAAAGTCTTTCAGTGACACGGTCATCTTGTCGTTGGCCAACCCATATTCCTTGTAGATGGGGTTCACGGCGTTGCCGTTATCCGTGAGCAACTGGTCGTCAGGAATCTGAAGAAAATCGAGAACTGCCAGCGCACCCACATATTCCACGACATGTGCGTCATTGCGCTGTCCGTTGCCACCCGGGTCGTTGAAGTAAGGATTGCTGGGTATTTCGTCGCCCAGATAATAGCAAGCGTTTACTTTGGACATGGGCAAGTCTACCCCATTCTGTCGGATTCCCGTAAGATTGTCATGATAATAGAACAGGGCCGACTTGGTTTTTGAAATGAAATCGGCTCGCGAAATCGGACTGTTCTCATCCTGTTGGATGTTGAAGTAAGGCAATACGGTGAGCGCACCAATCCTGGCATCGCGCAAATCGCCACGGTTGTTGATTTGGATGTTGTTGCCGGCATTGCGAATGTTCTTCACGATGATGGGATAGCCGGCAGCTCCCGTTCCGCCAAAAATACTGCTGACAACAAAGATGCGGTCGTTCTTTTGGAACACATTGGAGAACTGCTTGAACTCTTCCGAATCCTTAAACTGGTTCAATGCGACCGACCCTATGTTGGGTGATCCCACAAAACCGATGTCCATCTTGGTATCAAGTTGATCCTTGGAAAACATCATTGAGCACAAGGCTTGATTGCCTGTATCCAACGTGGAATAAGAGATGAAGTCGCTGAACTTCTTCGATGCGATGGATCCCATGTTGAAGAGGAACGTGTCACTCAGGTTGCTGCCATTCGGCAAGATGTCACTCAGGGTAGATATCTTGACCGAAAAGAATCCTTTGGTCACGTCCACGCGGTCGCCGTACAGTGCCTGTCGTATCTGCTTATACCACCGCAACAGGTTGCTGGTGCGCTTCAGGTCTTCGTTGGCCTTATGGGGATCCACGATGATAGGCACCACTTCGAGCGGCATGGGCTGTCCCGCTTCGTCCAAAGGATGAATGCCAGCAGCAAACTGCATGATGAGTGGCCGCATGACCCGCGAACCTGTTCCGCCCACTAAAAATAAAAATAGTCTCACTATGGTAATGTTCTGATGAATCTTGATAAAACGATATTCACCACCCTACTCTGGGATTGGCGTGTGTCGGCAGTTGGATGACCACCAACGAATGGAGAAACTGGCAATGACAAACAGCACGGCCGTCACCGCAACGTCAACCAGACAGAAGCTGAAGAGCTGTGCGCTGAAGTCGAGTCCATCGGCCGAAAAGACACCACTGGGATAGGTGTAGTTGATGACAGGTGCCACAATCATGGCAGCGATCAGCACGATGAGCCAATGGTACCACCGGGAGAAGCTCACCGAGTTGATGACATAATAGTATATACCAGCGAAAGCCCAGGCTATCAGGGCTGTCACAATGGCTACAATGAAATAAAGGTTGGCCGAATACATCTCATTAGAGAACTCTCGTTCATAGAACAGTGACTCAAACAAAGATGTGGCAAAAATGATGAACAGCAGGGTAATCACGGCACCTGCCAGCAACAATATCGTATTTTTTTTCATAACGTGGTTCTATCGTCATGCCGCACAGAGGCCGCAACCAAGCCGGTTAGCACTCGTGCAAGGCATGCTACTTGCTAAATTTCAATTCCATTTCAAAATAATAAGGCTCCCCATCCGAATTCTTCCGGTAGCTGTTGTAGATGCCTTGCAGCAGATATTTCAACCCAAAGGTAGTGCTGCCGTCCACCTTGGTGTCGTTGTCATTCGATGAAGCCCCAATCCATTGAGGCAGCCTGTTGAGCAACTTGATTTCAACCTCCTGGTCGTGTTTCAGCTCATTCGCAGACAACACGAACAGATGGGTGGCCGATTGGATGTATTTTCTTTCAGCCGGCGTGACGTCCGACTTGGTGATAGGACGAATCTCTTTGATAGTAACCGCGTCATCAGCGTCAACCACATAGTTGTTCACGTCCGTGAGATATTCGTCCGCAATGAGCATCTTACTCAGGTCTACCGCCAACACCAGCCTGATATCTCCACTGTTTCGATCCTGCTTAAGGCCTTCCAACTTCGTCACCTGCGTACCCTGTCCGCGTTCGGGTTGGAACCTTCCGCGTATCTGGGGATGACTCAACAGCAAAGAATAATAAGGTTCGTACACGTCATCTGTTTCAAAGAGATACATGTTCTCATAGCCCCGCAGTCGAGACAGCTGGGCAAATGCCTCATAATTTTCATCTTGTGTCAGTCGGGCAATGTTCTCATTGTTGCCCACTATCACGATGTAATAGGGTCGCTTGCCATTGTAAGCCAGCCCTTTGCTGGGTGAATTGTACGGATAATACAGACCATTGTACGAACCCATCATCTTCACAATGAGCATTGACTTCTTCTTCACCTCACTCTTGAAAACCGAGTTGGTCATGCCTTGCGCTTCAGCAAACACCTTCTGCGGATTGACACCCGTCATGTCCTTGGTAGAATAAATCATGTCGGTCACCAAGATACTCAGCTCATCATCCTTGGTGTTGTTGAGGATTTTGTCGAAGATGGCACCGAAATCGGTAAAACTCGGATCGCCAATTCCTTTGGTGGCCTCGAAGATATTGCTGTCTTTCACAAACTGATCGAACCCCTTTGGATAGGCGTTTATCGAGCTATTAACCACATAAATCTTATGATCCGCATTATTTCCTGGCAGGTTGTTCAGCATCTGAACAATGGCTGCCTTGAACGAACCGTCACCAGCTGGCGAGTCGTAGGCAATCATCGAACCCGAACGCTCAAGGTAAAAATTCACTTTAAGCGGCTCGACCGCCATACCCGAGAAGTCGATTTTCTTGGCATCACGGCGATGACTGAAAAAATCTTCGATGTATTCTCGCACCTCATCGGGGTCAAGTTTTCCCCCATCATAAAACTCTGGGAAGTTAGCTTTCTGTCCATCCAAATAGTTTTCGAGGGTCATCCAGTCATCGTGGTCGATGGTGTGATCTGTTCCCGCCAGCTCCATGAGCAGATGGTTCAAATCTTTTTTGGCTCTGTTGCCACAACTACTCGCAAAGAAGGCGATGATGACCAAAGCAATTAAAAAAGGGTTTCCAAATATTTTTTTCATTCCATTAAGACGTTTTATGGGCCGAGATAGTTGCAATGCCCTACCGTTGAGCCGATAAGCATGCAACGATTTTGATACATCAGATAGCCTACCGCACAGCCAACCACGCAGTGAAGCCCATTGACTGTCTTTGTTTTCGTTTCGCTCACTATCTTATGCAAAGATAATGCAAGCCGAAGACAAAGGAAGTTTACTTACTTTGTTAAGGCGAAGCCTATATTATGCAAAGATAATGTAAAGCGGTGGGAACGACAAATAAATTAAGTCTTTTTTGCCGTTCCCAAGCCCTTGGTTGAATCTACATAGGACATATCACCATGGTATTCCATCCAGAATGTAGGCGAACTTACATCACAGCCGGTCCAGAAAGACACGGCACGCATCGAATTCATCATCATGAGACGTTGTTGGGGATAAACACCTAATTACCGTCAATGATGATGATTTTTCTTGACATCCAACCTCTTCATAGCTGGCGAATTTGCGAACAACGATGCATCTTGCGACAAATACGCCCAGCATTTGATTCTTTTGTATATGGTTGACAGATAATGCATTGCACTTTTCTTATACTGTTTTAAGGCTATTTTCAACTTCATTTTACGCCAAAAGCATTGAGTTAGGGGCTCAATATGCATGCTTTTGGGGTGCAACAGCATGTAGATTGCCCACCAATAGGATGCTTCTAAGAATGTTATCTCCATGCTTTTGCGGAAAAATCCTATTTTGATGGCAAATTAAACTCCAATTTGCTTCCCGTTTGCCTATTGATTTTTTCTAGATTGAATGTTTTCACGTGCCGTTTTAAGGGCTAAAAACAGACGAAACATTTTACAATTCCGTAGGGGCGTTATTTTGGCGGAACGCGATACATCATGCCCCTGCACACATTAAATAGTACAAAAAGAGTTTGGCTGGAACATGCAAACAATCGTCTCAACCACCCCCACCTCTTTAACAAGTTGCCTCATTTATGAATGCTACAGCTTGTAAATTGAAAGGCTGGTTCTAACCCATCATCAGGTTAGAGCCAGCCTTCGTATTTACCTTCTCAATCAACGCCACTCGGGTGATGAATGTTCATCCTCGCTTATCTGCGACGCCTGCTTTTCTTACTTTTTTGGCTTTTCGTTCCAGTCAGTTCTTTCGTGAACGAATAAGGAGCATCACTGTCGCTGATGCCTCGCTGCTTGTTAGGGGTACTACCCATGACATAATGGATGTTACCGCCCTGCATCACCTGGTCGTGCGTGAAGAAGTTTTTGGTGGAAGGCGTGCCATTGATGGTCAGCGACTGGATGTATTTGTTGTTTTGACTACAGTTTTGCGCTGTGATGGTCATGGTCTTGCCGTTCTCCAAATGCAGGGTCATTTTGTCAAAGTAAGGTGTACCGATGACATACTGGTTGGCACCGGGACACACAGGATAGAAACCCATGGCCGAGAAGACATACCAAGCAGAGGTTTGTCCGTTGTCCTCATCACCGCAATAGCCATCGGCTTGAGGCGTGTAGAGCTTGTCCATCACCTCGCGAATCCAGTATTGAGCCTTCCAAGGCTGTGCGGCATAGTTGTACATGTAAATCATGTGCTGGATGGGTTGGTTGCCATGGGCATAGTTACCCATGTTCATGATTTGCATTTCGCGTATCTCATGGATAACGCCTCCGTAGTAACTGTCATCGAACAAGGGCGGAACATTGAAGACAGAATCGAGCATTTGGACGAAGGTTTGCTTGCCGCCCATGAGGTTGATCAAGCCTTGTGGGTCGTGAAACACTGACCAAGAGTAATGCCAGGAATTGCCTTCTGTAAAGGCATCGCCCCACTTCAATGGACTGAACGGTGTCTGGAACTTGCCATCCTGGTTGCGACCGCGCATCAAGTTGGTTTCCTTATCGAAGACGTTCTTATAGTTCATGGCGTTCTTCTTGTACTGAGCCAGTTCTTTTTCAGACTTCCCCAGCGACTTGCCAAACTGATAGATGCACCAGTCATCATAAGCATACTCCAAGGTACGAGCCACATTCTCATTAATCTTCACGTCGTAAGGCACATAACCCAATTTGTTGTAATATTCCCATCCCAAACGCCCCGTTGAGCTAACCTTCGGGTGAACCGCATTGGCACCGTGCGTCACGGCTTTCCACAACGTTTCAGCATCGTAACCACGCAGCCCTTTCAGGTAAGCGTCTGCCACGACTGATGCCGAGTTGTTGCCCACCATGCAGCCGCGATGGCCAGGACTGGCCCACTCTGGCAGGAAGCCACTTTCGAGATAGGCATTGGCCAAACCTTCTTGCATCTTGACGTTCATGGACGGATAGATGAGGTTGAGCATGGGGAACAAACAACGGAACGTGTCCCAGAAGCCTGTGTCAGTAAACATGTAGCCTGGCAACACCTTGCCGTTGTACGGACTGTAATGGACGATTTTACCATTGGCGTCTTTCTCATAGAAGCTGCGAGGGAACAATACAGAGCGGTAAAGACATGAGTAGAAGGTACGCAGATGGTCTACATTTTTATCTTCCACCTCAATACGGCTCAACGTTTTGTTCCAGGTCTGTCGGCCCTGTGCCTTGACTTGTTCGAACGACAGGTTGCCCAGCTCCTGCAAGTTGAGTTCTGCTTGCTCAGGACTGATGAAAGAAGAGGCGATACGGGCATGCACTTGCTCGCCTCGTTTGGTCTTGAAGCCGATGATGGCACCAGCGTGATTGACCGTCGCCTCAGTGGTACCTTGCTTGATTTGGCCATCGGCCACTGCAGCTTTGTATGTAAAAGGCTTGTCAAACTTGATGACAAAATAATTTTTGAAATTGTCGGGTACGCCCCCACTGTTGCGTGTAGTGTATCCTATAATCTTGTTTTCTGAAGGAATAATCTTCACAGACGAGCCACGGTCAAGGGCATCTACCACCACGTACGACTGGTCGGTCTCAGGGAATGTGAACCTGAACATGACGGCACGTTCTGTCGGAGTCAATTCCGTCACCACGTCGTGGTCAGCCAAATAGACGCGATAGTAATAGGGTTTGGCCACTTCGGCCTTGTGTGAGAACCAACTGGCACGTTCATCTTCATTAAATACCGGTTTGCCGGTGATGGGCATGATGGCAAACTGTCCGTAGTCGTTAATCCATGGACTGGGCTGATGTGTTTGCTTGAATCCGCGAAGTTTGTCGGCTGTATAAACGTAGGCCCATCCATCTCCCATCTTACCTGTTTGAGGCATCCAGAAGTTCATGCCCCATGGCAGGGCGATGGCCGGATAGGTATTACCCGT